>DEII01000235.1:0-326 GCA_002352385.1 Methylococcaceae bacterium UBA2778
ACGACAACTACGCCCTAGCCGCTTAACCCGGCTAGGCCTCTGACTGAAGCCGTGCTTGTGCGTTCAGGTTCCAGAGGTCATCTTACACAAGATCGCGCGGAAGCCTTTCCGGGGTGGAAACGTTAAAACTCTATCCGGAATCGCTGTTTGTCTTCCCCGCCGATCGGGTAGCAGGCAGTTAAATTAAAGATCGGATAAGCATGTAGAACCGAGGGCGGAGGATTTGCGGACGCGGGTTCGATTCCCGCCGCCTCCACCAAACCAGAAAAGGTCACCGTCAGGTGGCCTTTTCTGGTTTGTGGGTTTGTGTCGGGCTTTGAAACCGC
>DEII01000235.1:388-4413 GCA_002352385.1 Methylococcaceae bacterium UBA2778
GCGAGAGCGACTCAGATTCCCGCCGCCTCCACCAATTCCAAGGCCCCTGGCTGGTTCCAGTCAGGGGCTTTTTGTTTTGATCCACGGCAAGCTCGACAAAAGAACTAAGGTACGGATGGCCACCTACAAGCAGGTCAACGCGCTCAGCTCGACAGATGCCGCTTACGTTGCCGGCTTAATCGACGGCGAAGGAGCGATCTCACTATCCAGGAGCACCGCCAGGATAATCGTCAACTCGTCGTCGGCATTGGCAATACTTCGCTCGTTATCGCCCTGTTGACAGCGGACGACTTACATAGGCGACCCACTGCTGTCCCACTTACTTTNNCCGATTTCATGTCGGCATCGACCCTCAGGTGTCCACAACTGTGCAAACCCCTGACTGTTTCCAGTCAGGGGTTTTTTCAGTTGGCTACGATCAATGTTCACTGGTAAGTATCTGTAAACCTTCCCTGATCCCAATAAAGATCTTTCCATCTCTTAATCGTTTTGAACGCCTCATCGTCGAAGTCATATAAGCGTTCCGCGTATTTGTCCAGTATTCTTGCATCACGCAATATCTCTTCATCCTTGAGGGTACTGCCTATCGAACTCAATTCCCTGCTTTGCCTGGTAAGCATTGCAATGGCATGATAGTTACGTCTATCGCGTATTGCACTTTCGACATCCCGTAGTGTGTCTTGCGTTTTAAGAATCAACAGCGAACGCCGTATCCCGATATTTTTGTGTTGCGACACGATATTTTGATCATCGGTATAGTCAATTCGATGAGTTCTGTATACTCTGTGGTAACGTTCGTGTTCCTCATCGAGATAGCTGACTTCCACATCCGTGATCTCGACACTTCTGTCAACCTTCATCTTCGGGATAGTCAGTTCAGCCAACAGCACCCGCTGCTCCCCGCGCTTGAGCGACGGGATGTCAATTTGCAGCGCGTTATCAGAATGGTCAATATCCTTCGGTGATCTAATCGTATTTATCGTGACATTGTTTTTGAATCGCGCCGTGACTTTGATATCGCTAAGCACACCCGCGCTGCGATGACGCAGGTCCTCCTCCAGCCACGACTCACCGGAGAACTCCGATGTGACGATATTAAATGTCCCCCTCCCTTTGTCACTCAGCCGGTTCAGAAACGCGACGTCCGGTTTATTCCCAACAGAGAGAACCGACAAGGTCACGGACTTAACCCGAAAAATACTGGCCATATCGAGGATGTCCTGTTTTTGTCTCGCGGACAGCCAGGCATATTCACCAACGATCAGCACTACATGATGGTTCTGCCGGTCGAACGGATGCACGACAAACCGTCGCAGGAACTCCTCAAGATTCGCACTGGACTTTTGGTCCAGCAAAGCGGCGTCTCCACGGCGACCGGCCGGCGGCGCGGTTGACCAATCAACGGTCAGGCTCGAGACAAGCGCCGAGGCTCTTTTATGCTCTTTGACAGCCGGGATTACCGCGAAGAATTTTTTCTGAGTTTCCTTGTTCAGCGGATCGCTCACATACATAAGCAGATGCAACTGTACCGGACGCATGTCCGATTGCCTGCTTGAAAGACCAATCTGCATCAAGGTCTTGCCGCCTTGAGTAAGCACATACTTACTTGCCGTCTCAATGTGCACACCTAGGAGCCCATTTCGCGGCTCACGCAGGGGGTGACGGTAGTGATTGAGAAAATCCCCGGTTTCCACCGCCCGACTGGGTACCAGGCGACCCTCTTCCAGATTTTTCTCGACAACGTTCATCTCGTCGTAGACGGTGCTACATCCGACAAGCAATAGGGCGCCGAGTAGCCCACCCAACACACCTGAAAATCTGCCTGAACCCTTGGAAAGTAGTGATATTTTCATGACATTCCCCTTCATAATCGTTGAAATCAGTGTCTGCTGTGATCTCCTCCCTGCTTTCGTTCTTGAAATATTGGGATAAATATCCCATATATTTGGGAAGTATATCCCATTTTTTTGGGATGTCAAGACTATGAAACAGACCGTTTATGGTATGCTCACAATATAAGTAGGTAGAGAACCGAGAAAACCTGTATGGGCCCTGACGACCTCATGAGAACACTTTCCGTGGCCAGTACCCGGATACTTCGGCCGCTGGTACGGATTCTGCTGCGAAGCGGCATCAGCTATGACGCGTTCGCTGAAGTCGCCAAACGCGCCTACGTCGATGTCGCGAAGTCTGAATTCGCAATTCCTGGGAAAAAGCAGACGACATCGCGTATCTCGACTATCACCGGCTTATCCAGAAAAGAAGTCGTGCGTGTTGCGAATGTGCCAGACGTGAGTGAGGCGTTAAAGGAAGCCGGTATCAACCGCGCCGCCCGCGTCATCAGCGGATGGATCAGGGGCGAGGCATACCACGACGAGCGCGGACAACCGGGTGACCTGCCCTTCGAGGGCGAAAAGGGCAGCTTTACGGCCTTAGTGAAACAGTTCAGCGGGGATATCACCGCCAGAACGATTGCTGATGAATTGGCACGGGTCGGCGCGATTACGGTCACACCCAAAGGTAACATCAGATTAACGAGTCGTGCCTACATACCACATCAGAATGACATCGAGAAACTTGAAATATTGGGGAGTGACGTTGCAGATTTGATCTCAACGATAGCCCATAACCTTGTTTGCCCGCCTGAACGTAGATTGTTTCAGCGCAAAGCCGTGTATAACAATCTCCCCGCTGAATCCATGCCTGATCTGCAAATCAAACTATCGGCGAAAGCACAGTCATGTTTAGAGGCCATGAGTGATACCCTTGCAAAATCAGACCGCGACGCCAACCCAAAGATAAAGGGCACAGGGCATTTCCGGGCCGGCGTCGGCATTTACTATTTCGAGGAGGAAATCAATGATTAATCGTTCCGCGTTCAGTTTATCCCGGATTTGCTGTCTAGTTGTCCTCATCGGGCTGCTGGCAGGATGTGCGTCCAGCATGATGTCGAGCGACGAAGGCGGCATCGCCGGTACTGGGAATACGGTTGAATGTGCGAAAAAAGACAAGAAGTCGAGCTCTGGGTGCGCAGAGTAAGCCGAAAAATCCGTACACCCCTGAACACTCAGTCTTGGCTGACATCGAGCCAAACCGCTGGATTAGCGTGATCCTTCCGGTCGGGTAGCGGGCAGTTAAGCATAAAGACTCGGCTAAGCATGTAGAACCGAAGATAAAGGATTTGTGGACGCAGGTTCAATTCTCACCGCCTCCACCAATCTTACAAAAAGCCATCCCATGCGGATGGCTTTTCTAATTGGCGTGACATCCGGCCGGGCTCGCGCGTCCTTGCGCCTCGCGGGCGGGTCAGATCTCGCGTTATAACAAAGTCCGTGCAGCCATGCGCTATGGCAAGACCCGGCGATATGTTGATCCTTACATAATGACTAATCCATTGACTGCATGTAGATGACGACTTGATTGGACGCCGTGCCGCCATCGTTGTCTGTAACGGTCAACTCAAAGCTTGCAACATCCGTGGTCCCACTTGGTATATTGTTCACGTTGAATTCCGGTGTGGCGCCAGTTGCGTTTTTTAATTTGACCTTTTTTCCGCTAACCTGTATCCAAGAGAAACTGGCAATAGTGCCGTCAGGATCGTAGGAACCTTGGCCATTAAGATAAACGGTTGCGCGATCGTTCACTGTTTGCGTCGCACCGGCATCGGCGACAGGGGGGTTATTAAGAATCGCAACGACCGTGCTTATGGGCGCACTTTGGGCGAAGCCATCGCTAACGTATAAGCCAACCGTGTAGTTACCCAGCATTTCATACGTATGGCTCACGGTAGGCGTCGGTGTGGTGGCTGTGCTGCCATCGCCAAAATCCCAATAATACGTCAGCGCATCGCCATTCGGGTCAACCGAGGAACCCGCATTCAAGGTCAGCGGTTGGCCACGAAACCCCGTGGTAGGTCCGGACAAACCGGCAACCGGAGTCTCATTGGTCACCTCCACCGTCCGCGTCACCGGCGCCGAGTCGGCAAAGGCATCACTGATGATCAGGGTCACCGTATAGCTGCCCGG
>DEII01000107.1 GCA_002352385.1 Methylococcaceae bacterium UBA2778
GCTATTTTCATTCAGGCACTACTTACTATTATCGTCTATACGACCGCTATCGGCGGCCGCTCGCCAGCTTGGTGGTATTGGCCGATGACCGGGCCAACTGGCGGCCGGACAGTTATCGGCGGGAGTTGTGGGGCTGCGAAGCGACCCTGCGGTTTCCGCTGATCAAACTGTTGGACTACCGGAGCCGACAAACGGCTTTGGAGGCCGACGCCAATCCCTTTGCGGTGATGACCCTGGCCCACCTGAAGGCACAGGAGACAGCAACCGACATTGACAAGCGTTATGCCTGGAAACTGCGCCTGGTCAAGAGTCTCTACCGGCGCGGCTACGAGCGGCAGGAGATTTTGGAACTGTTCCGGTTCATCGACTGGCTGTTGGCGTTGCCGGAAGAGTTGGAAGAGCGTTTATGGAATGAGGTAAAAGCTTATGAAGAGGGTGAAAAGATGCCTTATGTTACCAGTGTAGAACGCATCGGCATTCGTAAAGGCCATCAAAAAGGTCACCAGGAAGGCCATCAAAAAGGTCACCAGGAAGGCTATCAGGAAGGTCATAAAAAAGGCCTTCAAGAAGGACATCAAGAAGGACATCAAGAAGGGCAACAAGAAGGGCAACAGAAGGAGGCGGAGCAGCTGCTGCGCCGCTTGCTGACCCGGCGTTTCGGACTGCTACCCGAGTGGGTGGAAGCAAAACTGAACCAGGCGGATACTGCGACGCTGGAAAACTGGGCGGAACGTCTTCTGTTTGCTGGGGATCTGGACGCGGTGTTCCGGGAAGAGTGAAGCTGCAAGGCGGGGTTGCCGGAAATGATGCACAGTGGCAACGATTAGGGTGAATGCTGTTAGTGCACGATGCAAGATGCGACCCCATTGGGGGCTTTTGCCCGATTCCCCCTTTGCCGGCTCCGCCGCAAGCAGTTGTAACCGCGCCAAGCGGTTAGCAGGCAAGCAAAAGCCGTCAAAATAGTCCTCCGTCGGCAAAACGGGAGAGCCGCTGCTTCGAATGCTCATCAGAGCATGGGACGGGGCGGTGCGCCCGCTCGAGATGATTGCTCGATAACGTTCCATCCTTTGATCAAGCTATAATAACAGCAGCGAATTTTCTAACGGGTGGAGCTATGCTTGCGCAAGAAGACATCGACTATATCAAGAAACACCTGAGCGAATGGCTCGGCGCCGAAGGTGCTGGCCGGTACTCATGGGAATACGAGATCGAGATGCGCGAGCGCATCGTGCGGGTGGAAGAAGAGCTCAAGCATCAGCGCGAATTGATGCAGCAGGGGTTCGAGCTCATGGACAAGCGCTTCGAAGAGATGCGCGAAGATATGAACAAACGCTTCGAGCAGGTAGACAAGCACTTTGAACATCTGACCAGGCGATTGGACCGTTTCATGCTTTGGAGCATGGGGCTCTATCTGGCCGGCATCGGAACGGTGATCGGGATGCTCTGGCGTATGTTTCCGAACTAAAATGCACGCAGGCCCAAGCAAAAGGTTAAGGAGTCTCTGAATAATCTCCCGGCACCGAGGCTCTGCCTCGGTGCCCGATGTCAGCGGCTCAGCCGCGTTTCAGGGATAAGCAAGCATCGCACAACCATTCACTCTTTGTCGACGGCGTTTGCCGGTTATTCGCGGCGGAGCCGCCAGGATCGAAGCGCCAAGGCAAAGCCTCGGCGCTGGAAAATAGTCGAAAACGACGAAAAGCTCGCCGAGGTGTTACCTATGTTCTTGCTTTTATGATCCCTTTTCCGGTCCCCGAACGGCGGTTTGGCGACCCTGTGGTTCGGTAAACCTCCGTTGTCCGAATCCTTCTCCGATAAACCGAACAGTTTCTACTCAATCCTTTGATCGAAGAGATCCACCTGCAGGTCCTGAGAATCATCGAGTCCAACCCCGAGATTACTCAGCGCGAACTGGCTAAATCACTCGGCGTCAGCCTCGGAAAAACCAACTACTGTTTGAAGGCGCTGATCGAAAAGGGCTGGCTCAAGGCGAACAATTTCAAAAACAGCAACAACAAACTGGCCTACGCCTATATCCTGACGCCGAAGGGTATCGAAGAGAAAGCCAATATTACGGTCCAATTTCTAAAACGCAAGCTCTGGGAATTCGAAGCACTCAAGGAAGAGATCGAACAACTGCGACGGGAAGTTGGAGAAGTAGCCGGAGACTAACGCCGGCAAAGATTCGCATCAAAGGTCGCCCGCCGACTTTAGACGGTGGAGCATTCACGAAAAAAGAGATAATCGCAAGGCCGAGCGGCTCATTGTCATCTAGCCGATGATCGACCCAAAAAGCACAAAAAAAAGCCGAAAACCCGGGCATCGACAACGATTCACAAGAGCTCGAGACCCTATGAACAGATCCCCGCTCAATCCAAGACCGCCATTTTCAGTAGATTGGGTTAGGTGTGCAAAGCACCATGGTTTGGGATGCGAACAACCCATGCGCGCACCGTAATCCAACAGTAGCGTTTGTACCGGCGCTTTCTTTGTTGGCTGACATTGCCGCCCCGAGCGAATCGGCAGCCACGTGTCAACGGCACAAGTGAGAAAACAAGACATCGTACTTCGATGACAATGTTGGGCGCCTTTCATTTTCCAGTTTACAGTT
>DEII01000142.1 GCA_002352385.1 Methylococcaceae bacterium UBA2778
CTCTCGATGGACAGCTCTGGCGGTGGATTCAGTCAGCTGGCCGGTACGAACCTTGATGGAGAGCGCGCTTGAAAACTCTGTCACCAACCAATCGGAACTCACAAGCGGTTCTTCAAGTTCAGAAAACCACGCGGTGACAGCCTCTGTCGATGGCTCCACCGTGAGAAGCGCAACGACCACGCTGGTATCAACATAAACCATCAATAGCGAGCCTCGCGTCGCATCTGTTCTACGACCGGCTCCGTCATTGGCATGCTCTCATGCAGTTTTCGCACCCGATCGAGGAATGCGGCTTTATCGAAATGCCTCTCAGCTTTGAGCCTAATCTCTCCCGCCGGAGTAATTTCAGCTTCGACGCTGTCACCTTCATGCAATCCCGCCGCTTTCACACAGTCAACCGGGAGCCGAACAGCCAGGCTATTCCCCCATTTTGCAATTTGCAGTCTCATAGCAACCTCTGTGTATATCCACGTATATACATAATAGCAAATGCCTCTAAATCGTCAACTGCCATGTTTTGAGCAGTCATACTGTTTTTACGGATTCAGGTAGTTGCCGAGAACCGGCGATTTGCAACATGTCCGAATTCTCAGGTGATAACAACGCCCTCCCCTTCGAAATGCCCCTCTCTTTTTCTGTTGGCATTCAGAAACGTTGAAATGTTGCGGGCCTGTGATGGCTTTTCTGCGAGAAAGAGATTCATGGCCATCATGCACATGATTGGGATGATGCATTTTGTTGGCTCTCTGACCCAGCATTGATCTCAACCGCATCATCACCCTCCTCAACACTCCAATTGAAGGCCTCCGCCATCTGTTCTGCCCAGATGGCTTTCTGTGTGCGCGGCTTGTTGGTGGAGAAATGCATCCTGGGAATGTGACGAGGGAGTTTCTCACCTATGAGTATGTCAGCGGGAACCTCTCCCAGCGCATCAATGGCTTTCTGCGCTTCTGCCGTCATCTTCTTCAACGCTTTGTAACTGACATTCATCCTCGACATGTCATGGCAGATTCGAATGCGCGACGGACGTGGTTGCCAACCTTGAACAGCGCTTGCTTCACCTCACTGTCCCTGACCAGGTCAACATGGTGAGCCTGCAACATCTGCTTGATCACGTCATCGGCAGTCACCACGAGTTTTGCAGCACGGTATCCTAACGGTGCAGCGAAAGCGATATTGATTTGGATCGGTTTCAGGGAGAACGATGGCTTGTAGTCAAATTTCTTCTGATGATTCAGCTTGATCTTATACTCCTGTAACAGCGACTCAAGAGCAGTTTGCGCCTGGTCAATGGCGGTTTCAATGCGCAGTAAATACCACAATGCCCATGGATCCCGGGGAGCGTTTTTCCAGATTTTGTCCAGGGAGTTTGCGAAATTTCTCAGCCCAATGATCCGACCATTTTCCCCATATTTTGTAGTATTAGCTATTGGCGGGCAACGCTCGGCTCTTTGGACGTCAGAATTACGTAAGACGGCGTGTCACAGTCCGAGCTCAGAGTAAGTCGCGGCGGACCAGTTTTATTCATCTGGTGCAGTTTGACCTGAATCAGCGAAACGGAGGGAACGGCGAGATACAATCCTCAAGGAAAATCAGCAAGTACAATGCCCAAAGGGTCATATAAAATAGCAAAATTGGGGATACGGCATAAATAATGTGGCGGGCGAAGAAAATACCGATTGCACAATCGGGGCACCGAAAATGCGAAGCGCTTCTGATCACAAAGGTTCGAATACGAACGGGGCTGCGGGAGCGACACACGCATCCATCTGGTCTGTGAGCGATTTGCAGGACCTTATCCGGGCGCGCGGCGGTTCTTCCGAAGTTACGCCCATATGTGACAAGACAATCAGAGGTGACACAAGTACGTATACCGCAGACACCGAGAAGCTGGAGTTTTCAAGCTGGAACAATACGCGGATGCGGGGCGTCGTTGCCGAGAAGCACTATTTCGTCGGCGTTTTTCTCAACTCAGATCCGACAAACAGCTTCATGAGCAGGGATCTCCTTTCGGGGACCTTCATCTTTTTCAAACCCAATACCGAACGTGAAGCGCATTATGTAAAATCTATGGAAGGCGCTTTTGCGCATGTTCAGGCAGATCATTTCGAACAGCTGCTTGAGACGCGCGGCTTTGCAGGCGGCGCTGATAACTTGCCAGCGCGGCTGCAGACAAGCCTGCCGTCTGCCCTGTCTCGGTTCATGAACTCTTCGATCCGGCGAAATCGCGACGATCTCCAGCGGCACATAACGGTAAATGCGCCTCCTGTACGCGCGATCAACTATGCCTTCCGGCACTTTCTCGACAATATGCTGGATAGCTTTGCTGTCGCACGCGACGACCGCCACGAAGCGCAGGACGGTGCGATGGATCCGCATAAGCTGCTGAGGGGCGTTGAAGATCTGATGCGTGAGCATTCGGGAGATCTCCTGACCGTCACCGGGCTCAGCGACCGTTTTCAACTGTCCCGCCAGGCCCTGCGCAACGCATTCATGGACACACTTGGTGTCACGCCCTCTGTTTACATGCATAACTGGCGCCTTGCGCGGGCACGGGAGGGGCTTCAACAGGGACACTTTCGAAGTGTCACCGACGCAGCCCTGCACTGGGGGTTTTTCGATTGCGGTCGGTTCTCTGGATACTATTCGCGGTTGTTCCATGAGCTTCCGTCTGTCACCTTGAAGCTCACACAACGCGCCACCTGAACATAAGAGGGCGTCCATTGATGGCAAAGTGTTGGTCAGAATAGCGTCACCGTCGGCATCATCCTTGACATCACCAGACCCGTAAGGCTCGGGCAGAGAGGGGCACCCGCCAAGCTTACGTAGTTTGGGCTTTATGTGCGCGAAATGTTGCGCGTCAATAATGCTCGTCAATAATAAGTGTTGCGCGTCGAAAATAAGTCACGTACGATCGGATGCCGAACGTGTTACAAATCTGTTGATAATTCGACTCAAAAGGAAACTCCCATGATTTCAAGAAACCCTCTCCAGTCCGCATACGGAATTGCTACGGCGGCACTGCTTTGCTGTGCCATCGCTGCACCGTCCTTTGCGCAAACGGCCAATCCGCCGTTTCCGGTAACACCAGAACTCATCGACAGCCTCGACACCGACGACGCGACCTGGCCCGATGATCCGGCCGTGCCCGACCTGCCACCGCTGACGGACACAGACGATGTGCCGCCGCCAAAGGACAACTTTCTCTACAGCCACTACTGGGACGGGCTGCATCCACCAGCGAAGCAACCTCCGGCCCCGCTTTCACCGCAGTCCAATCTGGATGAGCCGCTCAAGGTTGACGTGATCTGGTCAATGCGCAGCCCCTATAGTTACCTGTCGCTGCAGCGGCTGGTTTGGTTGAACTCAAACTACAATATCGACCTGACCGTGCGGCCCGTTATGCCAATTGCGGTTCGGTCGACCAAAGGCGGCACCGGCAAGGCCGGAGGTGCGTTCGGCGTTTGGTACAAGTTGCCCGATTCGATGTGGGATACGGTGCGCAGCGCGCATTACAATGGTGTTCCGTTCAAATGGCCAACGCCGGATCCGATCTGGCAGAACATTTACCCGGTTCACGGAGATCGCTGGGAATATGTCCATCCGCCGGAAAAACAACCCTACATCGGATGGCTGGTTCGCTTGTGTGCCTATGCGCAGATGAAAGGAAAAAGCCTCGAGTGCGTCAATCATATTTCGCACCTGATTTTTGGCAATCAGGAAGAGCACTGGCCTGCACATGTGAAGGAGCGTTTCAACAGGATTGAAGGCCTCGATTATGATGAAGCGATCAAGTTCATTCAGGACTCTCCTGAAAAAGTGGACGCGGTTTGGGCGGAAAACAGCAAGGTTCAGGCGCAGGCTGGCCACGGTGGAGTTCCGCTCTTCATCTTCAACGGTGAGCCCTTCTTTGGGCAGGACAGGTTCAACGAGTTTGTATGGCGTCTGCGCCAAAGTGGTCTGAGACAGCGTCACGAACCGATCGCCCCCTTCACAACGAGACCCATCCGGTGGCCTGACGCGGGCTGACGTCTGAAAATAAAAAACGCGGCGCTCCGGAGCAACTGGGGCGTCGCTTCTGTTTATAAATGGCCAAGTCGAGAAATTCGTTTTGCCCCAAATTCCCGGAAAGACATGATGGAAAGCTTGAAAACCAATGGTGCATGCTCCTGCGGCGAAAACACCTATGAGGCCGAAGTTGATCCCGACAAAGTCGTGATGTGCAATTGCTCGGACTGCCAGACATCCAGCGGTGGCACGTGCCACGTCAACGTGTTGGTTCCCGAAAGCGATTTCCACGTCACATCGGGAACGCTCAAGGAATACATTAAGATTGCCGAAAGCGGCGCCAGACGGATCATTGGGTTTTGCGGCACTTGCGGAACGCAAATTTTCGCAGTGGGCGCAGAAGCACCCCGCGTTTACGGTGTCCGCGTTCCAACCCTCGCCCAACGCGAACAGTTTCCTCCAAAGGTTCAGATATGGGGGCGCTCTCGTCCGAAATGGCTGCCGCCTTTGGACGACATCCCGGTTAAAGAGCAGCAATAGCTGCCCAAAAACGAATGGCGGGATGAGTAGCTGCGCAAGAGCGCGGCTTGCACATTTTCCAACATCATAGGAGCCATGTGATGACAAAAGACTTTGACACCGAAGACCTTCCCCAATCTGTGAAGGACTGGGTTGCGCAAGGCCATGCCTTTGACTTCAACGGTCACACCGTTTTTGTGCATTCCTCCGGCCCAACCGGAAAGGAAGGCGTGCTGATCGTGCACGGCTATCCGGGTTCCTCTTGGGATTGGAACAATGTGATCCCGCCGGTTGCTGCGCAGACACGCGTCGTGGCGCCCGACATGATCGGTTATGGGCAGAGCGACAAGCCGCTTGTTGGCACTTACAAAGAAAATTTCTCTCTGATGATGCAGGCGGATATGTTCGAAGCCGTCGTTGCGCAGGAGCGATTAGAGACCGTCGTTCTTGTGGCCCATGACATGGGGCAGAGCGTCGGCCTCGAACTCATGGCGCGTCAGGACGCGGGCAAGCTACCGTTTCGCATCAAGCACGCGATTGTGCTGAATGGCTCCACGATGGTCGATATGGTTGAGCTGTCGGACATGCAGAAGACGTTTCTCGCGGGGCCTGATGTTTCTGCAACAGATCGAATTCCACGCGACAAAATCGCGGCAGGTATGCGCGACACTTATGGGCCAAAATGCTCCAACGCCGATGAGTTTCTGGATTGTCAGGCCGCCCAGATCCGCGCCAAAAAAGGCGATCTGGTGATGGGGCAGCAGATCCGCTATCTCGCTGAACGCAAAGAGTTCTATGACCGCTGGGTTGGAACTCTGACCGGGTTCCGAACCGCACCGATGACCGTAATCTGGGGTACCTCGGACCCAATTGCGATCGAAGCGATGGCGGACAGGATCAAACTCTGGCGGCCCGCCACCGACGTGTACAAGCTGGCGGGTGTCGGCCACTGGCCGTCATTGGAGGCACCAGAGTTCATCACTGACACAATCCTGCATAGATTGCCTGCCATATGATTGGTTGCCGCAATTCAGGCAGTTTGCCACTCAAAAGTGGCATACCGTTTTTCGGCTCCGCCATGGCTTGCGCATCTAAAGGCGTTGTCCCAGCTCACTGTGTAGCTTTGGGACATAGAGATTAGGAGAGTTACAATGTGAACAAGAGCCCTCCCTGCAACGTGCGTTTGGCTTCTTTGCAGATAGGCCCTGGCTGATGACTGCCACCCGGAAACCGACAGCACTCTGCACCAGTTTGTTGTCGGGTATGGCAGCCTGATGGAACTGGACTCGAAAGCATTCTCGGCTCCCACTGCAGGGCCGAGCCATCCGGCGCGTGTTTCAGGTTTCAAACGATCGTAGAACGATCCCGGATCCGCGTCGGGGTTTTCCACGACCTATCTGGGCGTTGAGATCGTCAGCTCTGAACAGATGGTTGCAGCGATTTACAGCGATCCGGACGGACGGAATATTCGCGGCTCGGACATCCGCGAGATTTCGTATTGCCGTCATTCGGTACACCCGTCCCAAGTCGAACTTCTCGATGGCTGGACGCTTCCCGAAGACCCGCAGGTTTGAATATATGTAAACAAACCCAACCATGTGTCTTTGCCGGACGAAGATCACCCGATCGTGCAGTCTTACGTGGATATCTTCTTGTCGGGCTGCCTTCAGTTGCAGGAGCAGGTGCTTCCGGACATCGAAGCCGAAAAGGATTTCCCATCCCGGTGCATCGAGACGACGCACGGCTGGTCGGCACATTGGAAGAACGACCGGGGGATAGGAATTTGCTTTCAGTAGAAGTGGTTCCTTAAGCCATCAGCATCTCCATCAGTCCGGCAATTCCTTGTTTGGAAACACCGTATTGAAACAGAACGACCATTTCTCCCTCCTCTTTTCAGAAAGCTGCATCTGAGCTGCTGAGAGCTGTTGGTCAACTCACCTCAACCAGTCATCTCCACCGCTCATCGCATTATTCATCCAACCAGGTGGGCACGCCACAGGTGCTGGCCTTCAAAAATACATGCTGGCTGGTTTGAAGCGTGTGGAACATCTCATGAGCCAGGAACCAATAAATTACATGGGGGGACTGTATTGATTATTGGCCCTAGAGTAGTTCTTCCCTCATTGTCTATGAACTCTACTTTCTTGCAACAGGGGCTTAGTGCATTGGCGAAACCACTTGTTTTTCCAGCATCATAGATCATCAGAATAACTGTCGAAACATCTCTGCCAGCTATGAGATTACCCATGCGCTTGTCTGCGCTGGTTTTGGTCGGTGGCGGTAAAATCCATGCTTTTGAATTTGCTTAGAATTTCCCCGAGATAGCTCTCCACTTGATCCCGTTTCTCTGGACTTGGACACTCCTCGTTGCCGCAAAAAATCTCGAATTTTTCAGGCCCCCAAGTCTGGGCATTACAAGGGGAAAACGAGAAATAGCATTGCTGTCATCAAGAATGTTTTTAAAAATGCGGTCAGTTTTGTAGACCGCCTGCATGGGCTATTGAGAGTACTAGCATGGTTTCAGTGTCGCAATAATCGCCCTACAAATGTCCTGTTGCCCCTGATGATCTGCCGGCCACATGGCCTCAATGTAATACTGGTACTCGCCATCGTGCAAAACGTACTTTCGTACACACCAATATGAAGCTATTTCTTTGACCTGGGCAGGCAAAATGGATCCGGTACCAGCCTGGCGGGTTACATAGAAACCCGGAATGCCATTTATCGAGATTGACGCTTCGTGATCAATGATCTCACCTTCACCAAGAGCCATGGCTAATCTAGAGGAGCCCATAAGGGACTCCAGTGTATTGAATGCCGCTATTTTCTGTACCTGGACTTCCACCAGTGTATTGATCTCGTTCTGCCCGCGAATGACATTCCATTCAGGTTTGGAACCTGGTGTTGACCATTTTGCCTCCCTTTCAATACCCGTCTTACCAAAAGCCAACTTACGGTAACGACTACTGATTTCCCAGGATGCTGGAAAACCTATGGAAAATCCGTAGCACGGGCTGACAAACTGCTCAAATTTGGAAATTGTGGAATCGTCCGAGTCTGCACCTGTCGTCGTTTGGCTATGACTTACTGAGTCACTATCCTGATTCTGGATGACCAGTTGTTGCTGCTTAACCCAGTCGTCAAGAATTTTCTTTACAGACGTTGCATCCGCCAGTGCTTTGAATCCTGTCTCTGCCTGCTCCCTCTCAAGTGGGCTCACATATCTTATGTTACCGCCGCTGGCTCGAACCTCGATCGCACGCTTTTCCCAGATCAGGTCGCTGAATCCCGAACTGCCCTTACGCGGCTTTAATTGGCACTGTTGGACACTGCCCAGGTCAGCAGCATAATCAATTGCCCCACCCCGCAATATCAGAATTCGTTTATCGCTTATCACATAAGCCAGAGATCCAGTCCATTGCATCAGCTCTTTTCTATCGAGATACTTTCGTTTATAGATCACCCAAAGAGTAGAGGCAGCCACAGCGAGCCATATCCAATTCATTGCCGGGCCTGTAGTCCAGGTAGCCCCGTCCCTGCTCATCACCCAGACAAATGCAGCTATGAACCCAACAATTATTATTTTGTTTATCAAGCCACCACCGGTATAACGAGTTTGCTTGATCGCCTGCAGGTCCGGTTGACCAGACCATAGAATTTTTTCATTCTCTTTCAGAATGTGCTCGAAACCTGATTTCATGCTTTCTGCCTCCATTGATCACAACAGCAATAAATGTTGCCAGACGGATCTGATGCAGGAGCCTGACTTGCTTCTTTCGCACTAGGAACCGTTATAAACATACTAGTAGTCTGTCAATCTAATAAATTAGGATAAAGTCGCTTCAGCTTGAGGCGGGCATCCTCGGTCGTAAAGCGCCAGTCCGCAGACCAAGTCTTCTGGTTGCGATTC
>DEII01000113.1 GCA_002352385.1 Methylococcaceae bacterium UBA2778
AACATTGCACAACGCCGATGGCCAGCGACATCTTAATCGGGAACTGCATCGCGTCGTGGTATTTGGGCTTCAGCGACAGGCGATCAACCCAAAGCAACACAATACCGCCCAAAATCAGCATCACTGCAATCAGCATTGGCGATTCAAACAACACCGTCTTAATAAAGTCATGTGCAAGAACACCGATCACCACCGCCGGCATGAAGGCAACCAAAATGGAATAAATGAAGCGACGCGATTGCGGGTCATTCACCGTGCTGAACACGCCCCACAGTTTGGCGGAGTATACCGTCAGGATCGCCAGAACCGAGCCAAGCTGGATCACCACCTCAAACGTCTTACCGGCCGAATCAAAGCCCAGAAAATGGCCCGCCAACAGCAAATGCCCCGTCGAGGACACCGGCAAAAACTCGGTCAATCCCTCTAGCGCGCCCAGAAAAAGGGAGATCAGCGTCGTGCTGTCACTCATTGCGTCACCTTAGGTGTTGCGTAGTTTTTTGGCGGATTCTTTGATCGAGGCAAATTCGCCAGATGGGCGGAACCGCCACAGGTAATCAGGCGCAACAGATTCATGAGGCGTGGGCTTGATGCCCAAATCTGCCAGCCCACGCGCGCCTTCGGACACCACATTATCATGGCGCAACAGGCGCACTTGATCACGGGTCAGAATAGTATTCGGGATCAGGCCCAGTGACAGGGTCTGCATCATATCAAACCCGAACCCCATGATCCGGCCCACAAAGAATGGCAGGTTTAGCACCAAACGACGGCGCTGGATTTCGCTCAGCATGAACTGAACCAACGCCTTAAGCGTTTGCACTTCTGGCCCGCCCAACTCGTAAACGCCTGTTGGCGCGTCACCCTTTAGGGACACCTCAACGGCGGCAGCGACATCATCGACGAACACCGGTTGGAATTTCGTGTCACCGCCGACAATCGGCAGCACCATGCTAAAGGTTGTCATGCCTGCGAACTTGTTGAAAAACCTGTCCTCAATGCCGAAAATGACTGAGGGGCGCAAGATCGTGGCGCTCGGGAAATGCGTCATAACGCTTTCTTCGCCCAGCGCTTTGGAACGAGCATAATCGCTAGCGCTGTCCGCATCTGCACCAATCGCCGACAGATGCACCATGCGGGAGATACCTTCAACCGAGGCGATCCGTGCGATACGCTCGGCCCCCTCATGCTGTACGGCGTCAAACTTGTTGCGACCCCGGTTGTTCAAAATACCCACGCAGTTGACCACCGCATCGGCACCGCGCATAGCCGCCCGAACCGAGGCATCATCACGGATGTTGCACAAGATTGGCTCGACTTGCCCGACCACACCATATGGTTTTACAAAAAGCGCCTCATTGGGGCGACGCACCGCTACACGAACGCGCCAACCGGCTTTTGCCATCCGCCTTGCGACATAGCGCCCTACAAAACCGGATCCGCCATAAATAGTAACGAGTTTGGACATTAGGGTACCTCATATCAAGTATTGCATTCTCAATAGCTTTTTCGTCCCTCGGTAACAAGTCTCGATCACAGCTATTGTGTTTTGAACAAACACCCCGTTGACACCCCCCGCCAGTCGCTATAATCCGCCCCTACGACACTTGATATATATGCCCAGGTGGCGGAATGGTAGACGCGCTAGCTTCAGGTGCTAGTATTCGCAAGGATGTGGAGGTTCGAGTCCTCTCCTGGGCACCAAAAAATTGAATTAATGGCATTATTACAATGCTTTATATATTAGCCACCTCTATATTCCCCAAATACTCCCCAATCTTGACTTAAAGAACTTTGCGTATTTCCGATGGAGTGGTCTGCCGTGAATGTCACTGCATGATTGTCCCCTGACCGATTGGCACCGTTGCCCCATGGGTCTCTTTGCAACCATCCACGGCTGGACTGCTCTTCGAGATGGCCATGATAATACGTATCGCTGCTGAGGCGAGTTACGATAGTTCAGGCTGGGCTTTCGTTGTGTGGCGAGCTATCGGCTAATTGACAGCTGTGTACGCAACCGGCCAATCCTAGCCTGTTGCCTTGGCGACTCACTTTTTACGCTTATTACACTTGTTTCGCTTATTACACTTGTTGAGATCTTCAACCAAGATATATATAAAGTGTCACAGGAGGATACATTATTATGACAGCGACAGCATCAGACGCCGCCCCGAACGGAGTTCAGGGGCTTAAAGACCGACTCCCGACGGCTGCTGAGATTGACAGCGCAGCACACGCGGCAACAGCAATTGCCGTGGCAATGGAACTCGACGGTGGCCTGAAAATCTCTGGCGAAAACGGTGACCTCGTGAAGCTTGCACCTGCAGTTGGCGAACTGATCATTGAGCTTCTTGGGCATGTGAGCGCAGGTAACATGGTTACCCTAGTCCCGATCAGCGCCATGCTAACGACGCAGCAAGCAGCTGACATGCTGAACGTCTCACGTCCCCACCTTACAAAGCTCTTAAAGCAAGGTGAAATGAGTTTTGAGCAAGTGGGCAAGCACCGACGTGTTCCGCTTCCGGCGCTAATGAAATATCGAAAAGACAAAGCTCGGCGACAGGAAGAAACAATGCGACGACTTTCGCGCATGGGACAGGAGTATGATCAAGCGTGAGTCATATCGCCAACCCATTCGTAGTCGTACTCGATGCAAATGTAATGTACCCATTCCGTACGCGTGATGTGTTGTTCACGTTTGCACAGCAGGGGTTATTTCGCGCAAGATTTACGGACCAGATCATCGATGAATGGACAGGCAGCCTAATCCGAAACAAACCTGCCCTCGAGGAGAGTATAAAAAAGCAAGCGACTGCCGTTCGTGAAGTGTTTGAAGAATGCTTCGTTACCGGCTACGAGGCCATGATTGAGGGGCTGGAACTCCCAGACCCAAACGACCGTCATGTTTTGGCCGCTGCGATCAAATGCTCTGCCCAGCTCATCGTGACAGAGAACCTCAAAGACTTTCCTCCTAAGATTCTGGAAGAGCACGGTATTGAGGCACTTGGAGCCGATGACGTTTTGGTAAACACTTTTGATCTGTTCCCCCTTGAGTGTGCTCGCGCGCTGCGAACTGTTCGGAAGCGGTACGACAATCCATCGTTCTCACAGTCTGAGTTTTTACTAGACTTAACAAAATCCGGTATGCCAAAATTGGCCGCTATGGCAAGATCTACAATCGAGTATCTATAGTGACTGAACAACCTACTTGGGCTGTTTCCGGGCACTCTAACAGCAGCGTTGGGGCGAATACTTATGGAAGCGATAGAGAGCGGCTTAAGGTTGATGCTATGTGGCTAAGCAACGCAGGGGTAAAATGGCGCACCTTAGTTGGCGTCCAACCGGCAAACCGACCTCAGAACACGATCACCGTTACTGCGGCATAACAACGTCGGGCACGGCAATGACATCGTTTAGCATTCCTACATATGGATAAGATACCCTAAGAATTGCGCGACTAGGCTCCGTTTCGGGCACTTGCGCAGCGATAGTCGCAATGTTCTCATCGAGACCAAATGCAAACCAGTATGGGAAATGGACGGGTCTATGCATAAAGCGCAGCGAAATCTGGCCCGCATTTTCAACAGAAGTGAATACTCCGTAATTTTCCATATTGATAATTTCACCTGAGGCCACAGGTGCAAAATCACCCGAGAGGACGTTGCTTGTGCCCGTAAGCCATTCACTTCTGACCTGCCCCTGAATTGTCATC
>DEII01000125.1 GCA_002352385.1 Methylococcaceae bacterium UBA2778
TCAGGCCGAAGGCAGGGAGTCGGCGTTGAGACTCGAGGTGCAGAAGGCGCGGGCGGGGGAACTGGAGGCTCTGCTGGCGTCGAGTCAGGCCGAAGGCAGGGAGTCGGTGTTGAGACTCGAGGTGCAGAAGGCGCGGGCGGGGGAACTGGAGGCTCTGCTGGCGTCGAGTCAGGCCGAAGGCAGGGAGTCGGCGTCGAGACTCGAGGCGCAGGAGGTGCGGTCCGTGGAGCTCGAAGCTGAGCTGGCAGGCCGTGACCACACCATTCAATTGCTTAGGAACTCGACCAGTTGGCGCATCACCGCGCCGCTGCGTGGGCTTTCGCTGAGCGCCGGATGGCTCGCGCGGAATGGGCGCCGGGCGCTGATGCTGCTGTGGTGGCTTGGTACAGGGCAGTTCAGCCGGGCACTCGCAGCCTTGGTTGCTTATTACCGGCGCCGCGTGCCGCTGCACATCAAATTGATGATTCCCGACAGCGTACGCAATGCGGCGAAGCGGCGGTTGGCAGTCGATGGCGTCGGCCCGTCGCAGGATGGTGCGGCGGGGAATAGCGAAGCCGAATCAATAGCGGCGAGGGATAGCGAAACCGAATCAATCGAGGTTGAGGAAAAGTATTTCTTCGACCTTTCCGCGGAACCGATCAGCCACACGCCGGTCAACCTCATTGCATTCTATCTTCCCCAGTTTCATGCCATCCCCGAAAACAGCCAGTGGTGGGGGGAGGGGTTTACTGAATGGACCAACGTCCGTAAGGGGCGGCCGTTATTCGGCGGACATTATCAGCCGCGCGTGCCTGCACAGTTAGGGTATTATGATTTAGAGGATATCGAAGTTTATGCCCGGCAAGTGAAGCTGGCAAGAAAAGCAGGTATTTATGGATTTTGTTTCCATTTCTATTGGTTTGGCGGCAAAACTCTGCTCGAGAAGCCCCTCCGCAACATGCTCGCCGCCCCCCACATCGATCAACCGTTTTGCTTGTGCTGGGCAAACGAAAACTGGACTCGGCGCTGGGACGGGCTTGAAAATGAAATCCTCATCGCCCAGGATCACAGCGAGGACGATTCGCTGCGTTTTCTGGAACATGTCAACACCTATTTCCGTGATGACAGATACATTAAAATCGACGGCAAACCCTTGCTGGTCGTCTATCGACCGGAACTCATACCGGATATTACGCGCATGCAAGCACTGTGGCGCAAGCACGCGGAGACTCTCGGCTGGCCCGGAATTTATTTGGTCTCAGGCCAGGTCTTTGGTCAAGAGGATCCAAGGGAGTTCCAGTTCGATGCGGCCGTGGAGTTTCCCCCGCACAATGCTACGCCATTGAACTCGATGAACCGGGAAGTGCCCAATCTTGACCGCGATTTTAGGGGCCGTATTTTCGATTACGCTCAGCTCGCCGGCTTTTTCCGCACGCGGTCGCAGCCGCAGTACAAGCTGTTCCGAAGCGTCATGCTGGGATGGGACAATACAGCCAGGTGCGGTAAGCATGCGACGATCTTTTGGAATTTCTTCCTGACCGGTTATGCCCAATGGTTGTTTTCAGCGTATCGGTCCTGCCTTGCGGACCCAAGGCTGGCTGAGCACGAGAAGTTGGTCTTTATCAATGCCTGGAACGAATGGGGCGAAGGTACTTATCTGGAGCCGGACAATCAATACGGTTTCGGATATCTGGAGGCGACCAAGAGGGTTGTGAATGCGTGCGCTGTCAAGAAGCCGCGGCTGTCAGTGGTCGTACCCAATTACAATCATGCCCGCTTTCTCGAGCGGCGGTTGCGTTCCATCATTCATCAGTCGCAAAAACCGGACGAAATTATCTTTCTTGACGACGCGTCTTCGGATGATAGCATCGCAATTGCACGCGATATCCTCGGAAAATCAAGTATCAAGTTTACTATTCTAGAAAATGAGATCAATTCCGGCAGCGTATTCAAACAATGGCTAAAGGGAATAGAGCATGCGACCGGCGATTTGATCTGGATTGCCGAAAGCGACGATTCGGCCGGGCTCGATTTTCTGGCGAATATTCTGCCTCAGTTCGATCGCGAAGATGTTCTGCTGGCCTATGGCGAGATCAGCTACATCAACCCCGATGATACGCCACATCCTGGCCTGGATCACTATTACGATGAGGTCGAGGGCCTGAATGGCCTGAGTTGGAAACATTCCCATGTCGTTTCCGCCTACCGGGCCCTCACCGGCGCCTTCGCGGTCAAAAACATCATTCCCAATGTCTCGGGTGCGGTGTTCAGAAAGCCCCATCTCAGCGGAGAAGAGATTGAGCGACTGACTTCATACACGTTCGCCGGCGACTGGTATTTTTATCCCCTGGTGGCCAGAGGCGGCGCCATTGCTTTTTGCAAGGAAGCCAAGTCTTATTTCCGCCTCAACCGCAGCAGTACGTCGCAGCAGGCATTCTTTTCCGCCAAACATGTTCGAGAGCATCAAATGATTCTTCAGGACCTGCACGAGTTGTATGGCATCGGGGAAGCGGCGATCCGCGACCATGTGAGAGCCTTGTGGGGAGTGCTCAAACATCGACTGCCGGACCTCTCGCCTGAGGATCTCTCGGAGTCGCTCAAGGTGCAAGCAGGCAGACAACGCAGCTTGAAGATTTGCATAGCGAGCTATGGATTTATCGTGGGCGGCGGGGAAGTCGTTCCGATCGACCTTGCAAACGCGCTGAGAGCGCGTGGACATCAAATCACATTCCTGGTGCTGGAAAAGAATTTCGAGGATGATTCACCGCTGCTCCGGTACCGCTTGCGCAGCGATATTCCTGTTGTCTTCTGGGATGACGTCAGGCGTCGGTTTCAGGCGTTTCTGGATGAATTCGGCATCGAGATTTTCAACTCCCATAATTTCGGCATTGAGTATTATCTTTATCGTGCGGGCAGTGACATCGATATCCCCTACATCGCTTCACTCCACGGCGGGTATGAGCAAACCGAGGAGGAACTGCTGACAGAAGGCCTGACGAACTACGTCAAGAAAAATGTCGATGAATGGCTCTATTTGGCCGACAAGAACATCGTGCCTCTGATGAAGCGGGGGCTGGACGATGCACGCTTTACCAAGTCATTCAACGCACCTTCCCTGCGTCCTGCCAATGCAGGATGGGAACTCGACATCCGCAAACAATTGAACCTTGGTGACGACGCTCTTCTATTGGTTCTCGCTTCCCGCGCGCTGCACGACAAGGGTTGGCAGCGGGCAATCGAGGCGACACGAAGAGTGCGGGAGGCGACCGGGCGCGATTGCCGGCTGCTGCTGATCGGCGACGGGCCCGATTTCCAGGCAATCCGAGCCGCCAATGCGGGCAAAGAATTCGTGCGCTTCCTTGGGCGGTTGGATAATCCCGGTCCAGTCATCAAAGAGTGCGACATCGGCATTTTTCCGAGTTCATTCTCAGGAGAGTCATTCCCACTGTTCATTTTGGAATGCCTTCAAAGCGGTCTGCCTGTCGTGGCGACTGACATCGGCGAAATCCCGAATATGGTTATGATCGAGGGCGAGATGGCGGGCTGCGTTGTCAGCGGAAATCAGAGCGACGAAGCGCTTGTCGACGAAATGGTGCAGGCTCTGGTGGAACTGGCAACAGATGAGAACACTATGATGCTTGCCAAGCAGCGGGCGGGCAAGGCGGCTGCGCGTTTCAGCATGGATAGACTTGTGGATTTTTATCTTGACGTCATGTCCAACTATATAAAATGATCCCACCGACGTCGGCAGGCGAGGAGTTCATCCGGTCGCTGGTGGAAGCACGCCAAGGGAACGAAATCTTCCTGCCCACCCACGGTTTCCCGGTCAGGGCCCGGCATGGCTGAGCCGGCAGACTACAGGACGCCCCCCATCAGCGTCGTCATCGTCAACTGGAACGGCGGGCGCTTCCTGCTTCGGGTGCTGGAGGCCCTGCAGGGGCAGAGCCGCAGGCCGGCACGGGTGGTCGTGGTGGACAACGGCAGCACCGACGGCTCCGCGGAGATGGTGGCGCGGGCCTTTCCCGCCGTGCGGTTGCGGCTATCTGGGGAGAATTTGGGGTTTGCCGCGGCCAACAACCTGGCCCTGCGGGAGGAGGTGGAGACCCCCTGGGCGGCCCTCCTCAATCCCGACGCGGTGCCGGAGCCGGACTGGATCGAACGGCTGTGGCAAGGGGTCTGCGCCCATCCCGGCTGCAGCGCCTACGGCTGCCGTATGCGCCGCTACGACGATCCCCGTTACCTGGACGGCACCGGCGACTGCTACCATCCCTGCGGCTGGGGCTGGCGGCGTGATTATGGGGTGGTGGAGGACGAGGCCCATTTGCAGCCGGGGGAGATCTTCACCCCCTGCGCCGCGGCGGCCCTGTACCGGCGCGAGGATGTCCTGGCGGTAGGAGGATTCGACGAGGATTTTTTCTGTTATTTCGAGGACGTGGATCTGGGGTTCCGCCTCCGCTTGGCCGGCAAGCGCTGCTTCTATCTGCCCGACGCGATTGTGCGCCACGTGGGGTCGGCGACCACCGGCCGCCGCAGCGATTTCGCCGTCTATCACGGCTGCCGCAACCTGATCTGGTGCTGGTGGAAGAACATGCCAGGCGCCGTCCTGTGGCGCCATCTGCCCGCCCATCTGCTGTTCAACCTGTTGCTGCTGGTGACGGTCCTGCGGAACGGCCAGGGCCGGGTGGTGCTGCGCGCCCAGCGGGATGCCCTCGGCGGCCTGCCGCGGATGCTGCGCCGGCGCCGCCGGCTGGTGCGCCGGCAGGACGAGACTGCGACCGCTGCCATGACCGCCGGCTGGCGACCGCTGTATCGCGCCTGGCGGGAGCGATGCCGCGCCTGATCGGTCTCCAGCGTGGTCCGCCGCGGGGCAGGCACAGCGGGCCGGCTGATGAGTGACCGAGACGGGGAGCCGTGTTCGTTGGCGCGTCGGTTCGAATGACCGGATCGATGTCGCCGCGGTGGTTTCTGAATAGGCTTTGTTGCTTTTTTCCAAAAAACAACAGTCCACCGAACTGCTTGACCGATTACGAGCAATGCAACTGTATAGAGCCAAAAATTGGGCCTTCGCCGGGGGCGGCTGCTGGGGCCCCCGGTTCGCACTGGTTCGCGCCGGAGGCCCGACCGATGCGATATAAGGAGGCAGCCCGCTTGATGGTTCGCGGCAAGTGGCTGGAACGCGACATCGAGATTTTGTGTCACGGCCGCATAGCCATCGAAAAAAAAGATGAAGAATATGACGTAAGCCTCAAAAAAAATTTGACAAATTCTTATTATCGGCTTAATGTATTATCCCATGAGGCTGCAGGGATAGCCTGGCGGTTGTGTCGCTTCACAGCAACATTCGATGCGGCGACCGGAATAGGCCGGGTTGTCCAAGCTGATTCGATCTCAGCCAAATCCAAACGCGTGCGGGTCGTAGCCAAGAGGTTAGGGGTGGCGGACCCGCCGGGACGGTGCAACGGTTCGGGATGGCTTTAGTGGCTTCATTTTTTGGGTTAATTTTGGACTATACTCTTATATAGAGGGAGATTTGTTATGAATACGAAAGCGAATACGAAATTCAAGCAAGCCGTTGTCGGGGGTGCGCTCGCTGCGTTAACTCTCGGTAGCATGTCGGCGCAGGCGATGCGCATAAGTGAGGTGGGCGAAGCGCAGCTGGTGCCGTTCGTCCTGTGGGACTCCACACCTATTTGTATCTTTCCCGGGGCACCACCCAGTGCTCAATGTCCAACAGGTGGCATTGCCGCACCATTGGGCTTTCTCGGCATCAATACGGCCGTCAAGATCACGGTGCCGAAAGCCGACGGCAACGATGTGATTCCCAACTCCTTCACGGCGACGCACACCTCGCCGACGAACGATCCGAGCTGCACCCCTCCCGGCAATCCTGCGGTAGCGGGCTGCGAGCATCCGGCGGACGCGGATTTGCTGCCGGGCAACCAGATACACTGGTTCTTCCTGGATCAAAATAGCCTACATTTGCTGAACGGTCGTATCCCGGTGACGCCAGAGGATGTCGCGGTGATCGATTGGGGCGCCACCGTCCGGCAGAACGGCCAGCAAGGAAGCCTCGACGGCGTGCCCGGATATCTGGTGCTGACGACAGAAGAGGGAGCCAGAGGGAATGACGCTGACTTCGGCTTTTTCGCGGAGGCCTGGATGTTTATCGGTCTCGATGGGCCGGCGGGGCCCCCCAACACCGGCGGGGTGGTCGGCCTGGTCGATGCTCTGATCCCGACGCTGGCGATGAACGACGCTGCTGACCAAGTGCCAACGGGCAATGAGGTGCCGTCTCTCGCTAACAACGTGATTGAGATCGGAGTGAATCTCAACGTGAACGCTTCCCCTCTTGTCACCGGCATCCGCACGAACTGGTCGGATGGCAACCCGTCCGACATCAAGGTGGTCGATCTGACGCTGGGTAACCGCTCGATTCCGATCGCCGGCGTTGTCAACATCTTGCAGGTTCCGACGTTGATGGTGGTGTGGAACGACCGGAACGCCGCCGCCTGGAACGCAGTGGGCGTGGAAGTCTACAACGATCGAGAAGAGAACTGCTCGACCAGCATCGCGCTTCCGAATGAGCTCAACCTGGTCTGGGTGCAGACGGATGTAACGGCCGGTAATTTACCTGGCATCCCGGCATTTCCGATCCCGAGATTCATCGAAAGGTTCGGGATCGACCGGACATTCTGCGTGCCGCCGGCAGGCGCTGATCCCGGTGAAAACCTCGAGAGATTGTTGTCGGGCGGCTTCATGAAGCTGTATTTGCCGGAACCGGTGGACAACGGTGTTTTTCAGCCCGAGTCGTCGGCGGCGATGTTCAGCATTCCGCTGCAATATTTCGTCACGCTGGAGGACATTGGGGCCGGACCGGTCTTGACGGACTTTAGTCTGATTCCATTCGCGACGGCCCTGGGCCACGATCGCGGTATGTTCAACGTCGCACCGTAGTAAGGGGCGAAAAAGCGGCCGGCGGCGGGCTTTTTTAGCCTGCCGCCCTCGCGGGGTGGCGTGGGGTGACCCGCGCCATCCTTCTTTTTGCAGACAGCTTTTTGCGGCAAGGAATTTCGGATTCGAAATTCCTGTCGTTACGCACGGCGGTTTTCCCGGGGTGCAGGGGTCGTGTTCGTGCGTCGGCGCCTGCTTCGTCCGCCAATCACCACACAATATAGATTCATCCTTCCATGCTTACGCTTCGTCTTTCAGGGGTCGCCCTGTCTGTGCTCATGCTGCTCGCCTGCGAGCCGGCGTCGCGCACCGCTGTTCCCGACGCTGAACCGCCCTCTTTTCAGGAATCCCTGCCGTTTCAAGACCCACCGTTCGACATCCTGGTCGACGACGTCGATGGCAACGGCCGCCCCGATATCGCTCTGGTGTCCCACGGCGACAATTACGCCCAAGTGTTTTTTCAAAAGGAACATCGCGTCTTTGCAGCGGGTCCGCGGGTCCCCGACGTCGGCTTTCACCCTGGCGATATCATCCGCTGGCCGTCCGAGCAGCCCTTTTATCTGGTGGCTGCCGAGGGCGTAAACCAATTGCTGGTGCTGGAGCCGGGGCCCGACGGCGGTTTCCGGGAGGTGAGCCGCCTGGCCGAGCAGACCCCGCGCCATGTCGCGAGTTTCCGCTGGCCGGAATGGGGCGCCAGCCTGGCCGTCACCCCCTTTCGCAACAATCGCTTGGTCCTGCTGCGAGACGTCGATCCGCAGAGCGGGCGGGCTGCGTCCCGCGTTCCGGTGGCGCTGAGCTCGCAGCCGCGCTCGCTGCGGCGGGCGGGGCGGGTGACGCCGGTCGACATCGACGGCGACGGCGTGGACGAATTATTGTTCGCCAGCTCCGTTATGCAGGAGTTGTGGATGCTCCGCTATCCCGGCGCGGAGGAATCGATTACGCCGGTCCTGATCCACAAATTCCCGGCGGGCGCCCCCGACCAGGTGGCGGCGGCCGATCTCAACGGTGACGGCGCACAGGATCTGATCGTCCCGAATCAATCGACACCCTTTCAGATCAATATCCTCATGAACGACGGCCACGGGACCTTCGCGGCCGCTTCTCCGCTCTCCTTCCCGACCACGATGGGTATACGGCGCGTCGCCGTGGGCCGGGACCAGGACGGGGTCAATTACCTGCTGGCAGTCGGCTACGGCGCAGTGGCGCTGTATCGCTTCCCCGCATCATGGGACGGCCATGCGCCGGTTCCGATGCGTTCCGTGCCGATGGCCCGCAACGAGGGCAGCCAGGCCCTCCTGCTGCAAGACATCGACGGTGATGGCTTGCTCGACGGGATACTGGGGCGCGGTATGGGGGACAACGGCGCCTGGATCGTATACGGCCCCTTGTGGGAGCATTTCGATGAGCTCGCGGACAAACAGTTCGTATTACATTAAGCTAAGGAGTAAACATGGTTGAATTCAGGCATTTCGTTCTTGTATTTTGGGCTTTCCTGACCCTGGTGTGCGTGGCCGATGGCGCCGCTGCCGTTGAAGCGGTGCCCGCAAGGGAGTCGTCACCCTCTCCGGGAAGAGCGGCCGACGGCACGGTTCCCGCCGCCAAGCCTCCGCGCGTGGTCATGCTGCGGATCAATGGCGAGGAGATTACAGTGCAGGATTACGTCAACTTCCTGCAGCGCAACCAGACCTATGTGCAGAGGTCCATGTCGTCGCCGGAGGGCAAGGCGGAGGCGGTGCGGGCGGTCATCGCAAACGTATTGTTGCGGGAAGATCTCAAGCAAAAGGGGTTGCTACCGGACTCGGAAAAGCCCACCGTGGCCGAGCTTGGAAAGGCCTACGAGAAGCTGGCCGAACAGTATTTCCCTCTGCCGCCGCCGCCGGATGAGGACGAAGCGTATCAGTTTTATCTCGATCACCGGCAGGATTACGGCATTCCCGAGATGGTGCGTATTAGCCAGATTCAGTTCCGGTTTCCGGAAGGGGCCAGCGAAGAACAGAAAGCCGCGGCGAAGAAGCGGGCCGAAGCCGCTCTGAAGCTGCTCGAAGCGGGTGAACCCTTCGCCAAGCTGGCCGGCGAACTGACCGAAAATCCGCAGGCCAAACCCCCGAAGGGGGATATCGGCTTCCTGCCGCGGGAAAGGGACCCGTGGCTGAAAGGGGCCATTGAAGGGCTGAAAGTGGGTGAGCACACGAAAGTGATCGAGTCTCCCGTGGGCTATGAGATCCTGATGGTGACGGTTGTGCGCGAGGCGCTGATTGCCCCATACGCCAACGTGCGCAACAAGGTGATACGGCGCATGCGGGCCGAGGTCCAGGCAAAGCAGCGTGATGCCTATGTGAAGGAGCTTGCCAAAACCACCAAGATCGAAATCGTCCAGGTAGAGTTGAAGCCGCTTTTCCCGAACGGTGTCTTTCCCTGAAGGGTGTTGCCGCCTGATGTTCTCGAAGGTGATCGGGTTGGGCCGCCGGGTCGATCAGAGATGCCGGCGGGGAAGCGTGTAGGAGGAAAAAACTTCGCGGCCGCGCCCGCTCTCGGGAACACGCGGCCGGTAATTCGGCTTCGCGCAGTCCCGGGGAAGGCGTGGGGTCTCTTTCCATCATGAACGGAAAAGGAATGAACAACTTGGAAAATCGCATGCAGAAACTGTTTTGGATTGTTGGCTTAGGGCTGATCATGGCGATACTGGCCGCGAGCGCAGGGTGCGGAGGGAACAAGCCGACCCAGGAGCAGCTGCTGAAAAGGGCTGAGGCATACTGGGAGGCTTGGCACATCAATGACCTCCATACCGTCTACGAGATGGAAGCAGCGGCCGTCGAGGGGCGCATGAGGCCCGATCAATTGCAGAGACCCAGTGGACGGATACGGCTTGTTGGGTACAAGTTCAGAGATGTCAAGATCGAAGGCGACAATGCGTACATTATCGTAGACCGGGAAATAACCATACCCGAATTCGAGGGTAAAAGCGTCGGCGGCCCTTCGACCATAGACCGTTGGACTTTTATCAATGGGGACTGGTATCACGGGGTCAACGCCGCATCCCTGGAGGAAGCGAAGGACGCAGAAGCAGAGAAAGCCAAGGACGCTGAACCGGATAAAACAGGTAAACCGTGATCCGATTGCGGACCGACCGGCTGCCGGGAACCCCGCTGAACAAGAGATGCCCCGCTACGATTCATACGCCGCAAGCGATCTGCTCGACTTCGTTCCTCAGCCCGGCTCACGACTGGTTGATTGTTGCCATGCGGGTGGATCGCACCCGGCCCATCCCTACCTGATGGGGGAGCTGAACGATTAACATGGCCCTGCAGCTTTCACTCGGAACCCTCCATCGCTTCTGGACGCTGACCGTCGCCGGTCTGTTCGGGCCGTTTCAAGTGCTCAGCCAGCAGCGGCAACTGCTTTATCGATTACTCAAGCGGGATATCGCCGCTCGGACCAGCGGCGCCCTGCTGGGCTGGGTCTGGCTGCTGGCGCAACCGGCATTACAGGTGGTGTCATTCTGGTTCCTGCTCGATTTCGTTTTGCGCGTCCGCACTCCGGGAAAAGTTGCCTTCGTCGATTATTTCCTCACCGGGATGCTGCCCTGGCTATTTATCAGCGAAGTCCTGAGCCGCAATTTGTCGGTGCTGAGCGAGTTTGGCGCCCTCTACCAGCGCACCGTCTTTCCACTGAAAGCGCTGCCCCTCCTGCCGGTCCTGGTGTCCGGGATCATCTATACACCGATCTATGCGGCGGTGGCCGGCGTGCTGGCGGGCCCCATGGCGGCGGCAAGCGCGGTGTTGATCATGTTCGGCCTGCTCGTCTGGGTGCTTCCGGCCTGTTACTTGCTGGCGGTGCTCGGCCTGTTCGTCAAGGAGCTGCGTCATGTTTTTCCTTTCCTTCTCACCATGGCCATGTACTTGACCCCAATCCTCTATTCGCCCCAAATGCTGCCGGCCGGCTTCCGCACCTTTCTAGTTTTCAATCCCTTCGCCGACGTCATGGCTCTGATTCACTCGCTGCTCCATGATCTGCCCGCGACACCGGGAAACGTGCTTCGCCCCTTGTTGTGCTGGGCTTTGCTGCTGGCGCCGGCGTGGGTATTGTTTCATCGAGCGGAACCGCACATGCGGGAGGTCCTGTGATCGCGGTGGTCCTGCGGGACGTCTGCAAATCGTACGCCTCCTATGAGCATGTCTGGGACCGTTTATGGGAAGTCCTGACCAAGACGAAGAAGCGTCACGAGCGTGTTGCGTTGCATCCCGTGAGCCTGGAAATCCCCAATGGGCAAGTGGTCGGAGTTATCGGTACCAACGGCGCCGGCAAGAGCACCTTGCTCAAACTGATCGCCGGAACCGTCAGACCTTCGGGAGGCGAGATCCAAGTCAACGGACATGTTGCCGCCCTGTTGGAGCTGGGCGCCGGCTTCCACCCGGAAATGAGCGGGCGCGACAACGTTTATCTCGGCGCCTCGGTCCTGGGACTGCCCAAATCCCTCATCGATCGACTTTACGAGCAGATCGTCGCGTTCGCCGGCTTGGAAGAGGTGATGGACCAGGCGGTGAAGACCTATTCCTCCGGCATGAACATGCGTCTTGCATTTGCGGTGGCAACGGCCGTCGATCCGGAAGTCCTGATCCTCGATGAGACTCTGTCGGTGGGGGACGGCGCCTTCGCCAGAAAATCGTTCGAGAAGATCATCGGCTACAGGAAGGCCGGCAAAACCATTCTGTTTTGCTCCCATGCCATGTATCAGGTCGAAGCGATCTGCAACCGTGTTCTCTGGCTCGATCACGGCCGGCTGGTCATGGATGCGGAACCCGCCCGGGTGATCAGCGCCTACACGGAATTCCTCAGCGGAATCGACGGCTCCGGTGAAGCCGATGGCTGCCCTGCGCGTTCTCCGTCCATTGAGTCACCGGCGAGACTCAGCGCAATCGAAGTCAGTACAGACGGGGTCGTGGGTCGGGAACTCCGTGCGCGATCCGGGCAGACGGACCTGTCCGTCATGGTCGGATTCGTATCGGACCCGTCTTTGCCGCCGCCCAGTGTCGCCTTGACGATCACCGGCTTCAGCGGTTGGGCGGTGACCAGCGCTTCCACCGTCAATGACGGTCTGGTCCCGGAGCGTCTGGGCGACGGTGCCGGTGAGGTCCGGGTGACATTTCCGCGCCTTGCGCTGCTCAAGGGCTCCTATTGGGTCAACGTTTTTCTGCTCAGCGAAGACGGCATACACGTCTACGATCAGGCGGAGCGGGTGGCCGAGATTTATATGGTGCAACAGGGACTGGAACAGGGCGTGGTGAGTCTGCCGAGGGAGTGGGCCATGGGCGGTGCCCCGCCTGATCGACTGCGCGGCGGCGAGCAGGGTCGCTGCGGTTTCTTGAAACATTCCGATCGGTACCATCGCGCTCCTTGACTTCGCCCGCGCCCTCGTTCTTTGCTTTCGCTGGTGCGGCATCCGCTCTTCCGCCGCCGGATCCGCTGTTGCCGGTCGCAGCCGGGGAACTGCGGGACGACATCCGATGGTTATCTGGCGGTGGCCCTGGCGAAGCACACCGGACCGAGCTCTTCGCCCATGCCGGCAAAGCGGAAACGATGCGCTGCGCTGCGCGCAATCGGATAGGATAGAGGTAAGCTTCGGGTGAACGGTTTTGTGCAACACAAAAACGGTCGGTTTTATATCGACCGGCGCCAGCGACCGGATAGTCTGTTGATCGACGAGATCATCCTCGATGAACTGATCCGCTTCCTCGATGAAAACTTCAAAAATGGTTGCGGAGGCGTTCTACTGGATGCGGGGGCCGGAACCAGGCCCTATCTCCCTGTCTACCGGGACTATTTCTCCGCGGCCTATAGCTTCGATGCCCCCCATTCGCCGCACGATATCGCGTCGGTCGATGCGATCGCTTCCGCTCAGCGTCTTCCCTTTCGCGACGATACTTTCGACTGCGTGCTCTGTACCGAGGTTTTGGAACATCTCCCAAATCCAGTCCAAGCTCTCACGGAATTCCGCCGGGTGCTGAAAACGGGGGGGAGGATTTTTCTAACGACCCCTTTCTTCAACCCATTGCATGAAATTCCGTACGACTACTACCGCTATACGCCTTTCGCCCTGCGCTATATGGCGGAGCAGGCCGGCCTGCAGCTGGAATCGCTGGTGGAGAAAGGGGGAATGACCGCCTTCGCCTTGCTCTTCGCGCAATTTCCCTGGGTGCGGCTCTGGCAAAGATTGGAGCGATACTGTGGATTCCCATTGCTGCATCCCTATAATCCCGCCGTCTATTTCGCTATCATAGTGCCACAGCTGATCTATCTGGCGGGATGGAAAGGGAAGCGCCGGCGGCACCGGGGCGGTTCCACCGGCCAAGAACCTTACACCCGCCTGAGCGGTGTAACGCTCGGTTACGTGGCGATTTTGACGAAACCTGCTACCACCATACAAGCGTCTCAGTAACGGAGGATCTTCGGATGTCCTTGCATACCTCTTTGCGATTTGTCGCTGTCCTGATTACGGTGCTGATCGCAACCCAGGTCAAAGATGTGGTGTGGTCGTCGCTGCTCTGGAGCCTTGCCTTCGTGCATTATGCACTGGCCCTTTTCTATTCGAGGAGGCGCATGGCTCTGGTGACGAGCCAAACCCATTCCCTGATACCGGCGGTCGGCGTCACGTTGGCCGGCGCGGCTTTGTATCTTAACCAGTTCTCTCTTCTGATCTATTTCGGGATCCATCACGTCTTCAATGAGGTCTACCTGTGGAATCGAACCCTGTCCGTACCCGAAGACGGCGGGCGCCGCGCTTTGCGGGGCAGCGCCGTTCTCCTGAATGGTTTCATATACGCCGTCCTTCTGCGCCACTATTCGGAATTGTCTTGGATCGATCCATCGCTCCTGTTCGCCGGATTATTGGCTTCATATGGCTACTTCTTTTATTGTTTCAACCGGCTGCACCCGTCGCTTAGCCTTTTTACCCTGATAAACAGCTGCAGCTTCGAGCTGTTCGGTTTGTTGCTCGTAATTCTCTCTCTTTTCACGCCCATCGGTCTCAACCACATCGTGCTTTACCACTTCATTTTTTGGTCGCTCTATCCCATTAATAAATTTTACAAGCAGGGCCACGGCGAACTCACACGCTACCTCGTGGTTTCGCTCGTTCTGCTCGGCATTTTCCTGCTGTTCTCGCCGATGGGAGTCAGCGATCGCGCCGCCTCCGAATATTATTATTATGAGCAATTCCTCTTCTGGTCCTTCGTCCATATCACGCTCTCCTTTTTCTTGTCCGACGCCCATCCTGCGTGGATCACGCGCTGGTTCCGGCTTCGCCCGAAGGCCACTCCAAGCAGTTGAAGAGGGCCTTCTTTTCGGTGCTCTCATTCGATGCGTTTGGTTAGCCTCCTTGGGGCCTGTCCGAGAAAAGACTGATCTGCTGCGGCCGAGCCCTCGCTACGATCGCTATTCTCGGCCAGCCTCCTAGCGGCTGGAGTCAACAGCTCTTTCAGCAAACCGACCGAAACGCACCGGCTTGTTCGACACATTAAAATATGAAAAAACCGATGAACCAACCACCGCACGACCAGCTGCCTGACGATGCCGCTGCTTCTCCGGAGGAATCGGCGGGCGCGCAGCATGATCTCCTGCCGGCAGCCCTGTCGGGTTTCGATCTGACCGCGGGACTGCAGCGACTGCAGGGCAACCGGGTGCTTTATATCAAATTGCTCGGCAGGTTCGCCGGCGACTACAGCGCTATCGGCGATGAAATCGAGCAGGCGATCGAAGCCGGAGATCGGCGGCAAGCGCATGCGCTGGTGCATAACCTGAAAGGGCTGGCGGGCAATCTTTCGGCGACAGACCTGTTTGCGGCCGCGCGAACGCTGGATGAGGCGGTAAAATCTGACGCCGCCGAACCGGCACGGCTTCACGCGGCGTTCATGGTTTTGCGGACTGCGCTGGATGAAGCGCTGACTTCCGCGCGTTCCGTTCTGCCGCCCGACGAACCGACTGTGCGGGAAACCGCGGAGGTTGATCTGCCGAAGAGCCAGGCGCTCGAGCTGGTTCGGCGGATCCGTGAAGCGATCGACTTGGGTGACGTCATGAGCATTCATGAAAGCGCCGCCGCTCTGGCCGGCGATACGCCCTACACCGCCAGGATCGGCGAGTTGGCCGATGCGTTCGATTTTGATGGGTTGTTGAGCCTGGCGGATGAGATGGAGCAGAAAGCCAATCGATAACAGAATGATCGATTCGACTGCGGGGCGGACGGCAGTGGTTCACGCCGACCGGCCGGAACAGGTGCTGCTGGTGGATGACAATGCCACCAACCTGCAGGTGCTGTATCAAACCCTGAGTGGGCGGGGCTATCGTTTGTTGGTCGCCAGGAACGGGCGGCAGGCGCTGGAGATCGCTCAAAAATCGGAACCGGCTCTGATTCTGTTGGATATCATGATGCCTGACATCGATGGTTTCGAGACCTGCCGGCGCCTGAAGCAGGATCCCCGGACGCGGGGCAGCGCCGTTATTTTTTTGTCCGCGCTGGACGATACCGGCAACAAAGTGAAAGGGATGCAGCTCGGGGCGGTCGATTATATCGCCAAACCGTTCGACCCGGACGAAGTCATCGTCCGGGTCGAAATCCATCTGAAGATTCATCGTCTCGAGGCCCAATTGGCTCGCCGCAACAGGCAGCTGGAGGCGGACAACCAACACATTTTGGCGGCGATGAACGAGGGGATTTTCGGCCTGGATATCGATGGAACGGTCGTTTTCGTGAACCCCGCGGCTGTTTGCATGACCGGCTGCTCCGAACAGGAATTGCTTGGCAGGCCTGTGCATGCGCTGGGGTTGTTCGGCGGTTTTGGGGCTTGTGTGCAAGCGCACCCGTTCTATTCTTGTTTGAAAGAGGGAAGAATCTGCCATAATGAAGATGGCGAATTGACCCGCAGGGATGGAACCCGCTTTGCGGTGGAGTACAATTGTTCACCGATATTCGAGGATCGGACACTGTCGGGGGCGGTCGTTGTGTTTAAAGACATCAGCGAGCGCAAGCAGGCGGAAAGACAACTGAAGCGGGCTTATACGGAGCTGGAAAAAGCACACCGGGAGCTGCGTGATGCGCAGATGCGGCTGATTCAGGCGGCAAAGCTGGAGTCGGTTGGTCGCCTGGCGGCAGGAGTTGCTCACGAAGTCAAGAATCCGCTGGCGGTGATTCAGCTGGGAGTCGATTTTCTGGCAGGCGTCGAGTCGGATGACGGCGTTGTGTCGGAAGTCATCCGCGACATGGAGGAGGCCGTCGAGCGGGCCGATTCGGTGGTCAAAGGGTTGCTGGACTTTTCCCGGGAGAGTACGCTGACGCTTCGGCCCGGGGATATCAACCAGGTGATCGACCATGCGCTGCATCTTGTCGACCATGAGTTGATCCAGCACAATATCCGTCTGGAGAAACAGTTGGACGAAGGCATTGGAATAATCGATCTGGACAGCAATAAATTGCAGCAGGTGTTCATCAATGTGTTCATGAACGCAATACAGGCGATGGGCAGGGACGGTGTGCTCACGGTCAAAAGCCGTGTGGAGCGGATCGAGAATCCGGACCGGGCCGGCCTCGACCGTGAGCGCTTTTCCGCCGGCGAGCCGGTCGTTCAGGTGGAAGTGCTCGATACCGGCTGCGGAATCGCGGAGGAGTCGATGGTATTCGATCCTTTTTATACCACCAAGCCGACCGGGCAGGGGACCGGGTTGGGGTTGTCGGTGACCCGAAAAATCATCGATCTGCACAAAGGGATGATCGACATCCGCAATCGCGAAGAAGGTGGTGCGGCCGTTAGGATTACATTGAAAATGGGTTGATGAAGAGATGACGCAAAAGAAAAAAATTCTGGTGGTGGACGACGAAGTTATGATGACCCGCATGCTGAAACGCAGCCTGGAAGCCACCGGGAACTATGAAGTGCAGGAGCTCAACCACGGTGCGCGAGCGCTCGAGGCCTGCCGGACGTTCATGCCGGACCTGGTTTTGCTCGATGTGATGATGCCCGACATGGATGGCGGCGAGGTGGCGGCCGCGTTGAGTGAAGACAGTGAATTGAATGCGGTCAAAATCGTGTTCCTGACAGCGATCGTGACCAAGGATGAGGTGCCGCCGACCGGTGCTGATATTTCCGGACGTACCTTTCTCGCCAAGCCGGTGAAAACGGCCGATCTGGTGGCATGTATCGAAGCGCAGCTGAATCGCCAGGCGTTCTGAGCGAAGATTACGAGAATCGACAATGATGCTTTATTAACGAGCAGTGTGAGAGAGCCCGCCACAAACGGTGCGCAGTGTTCTACTGTAGGTTGGGCAAAGGCCGACAGGCCGTGCCCAACATTCGCCCAGCAGCCGTTGGGCACGCTGCGCTTTGCCCAACCTACAATGCTTTGAAGAACCGTAAACGGATACGAATTGGTAATAGCGTTTTGATGAACACCCGGACAGAGCCCGCCGCAAACGAGCCGCGAGGGACCGAGCAGCTTTTGCTGGTCGATGACAATCCCAGCAATCTGCAGATTCTGATGGCCACGCTGAAAGATCGCGGCTACAAGCTGCTGATCGCCAAGAATGGCGAAAGTGCGCTGGCAATTGCCAAAAAGGCGCATCCGGAGCTGATTCTGCTCGATATCATGATGCCCGATATCGACGGCTATGACGTGTGCCGTCGGTTGAAGGAACATCCCGAAACGTGCGATATTGCTGTGATCTTTCTTTCCGCGCTGGACGAGACCAGCGACAAGGTCAAAGGGTTCCAGCTGGGAGCAGTGGATTATATCGCCAAGCCTTTTCAGGCGGAGGAGGTTCGGGCGCGGGTCGAAACGCACCTGAAAATCCGCCGCCTGGAACAGGATCTCTCCTTCCGCAACCGCGAGCTGGAAGCCGCCAACCAGCATATGCGGCGGGATTTCGAGGCGGCAACGCGGGTTCAGCAGGCTTTGCTGCCCAGCGCACTGCCGGAGGTGGAGCATATTGCGCTCGCTTGGGAATATCGGCCGTCCGATGCCTTGGCGGGCGATGCGCTCAATGTGTATAGAATCAACGACCGTTATCTGTCCTTTTATGTCATGGATGCCAGCGGCCATGGGGTTTCTGCGGCGCTGCTGTCGGTTATGGTCACACGCAGCCTGATGCCGGCGGACCGCTCATCGGTGGTCACCGACAACGATGAGCGGAACGGTGTCTGCAAGGTCATCGAGCCCTCCGAAGTGGCCAGGCGTTTGAACGCCATGTATCAGATGCAGGACAACGGCATGCTCTATTTCACCCTGCTCTACTGTATTCTGGACATTCATTCCAACCGCATGAGGTATGTGAGTGCCGGCCATCCCGGGCCCATCCTTGCCGACTCCAAGGGAGATGTGCGGATTTTGGATGTGCCGGATGTTCCGATCGGCATTCTGGAGCAGGTCGACTATCAGGACACCGAGATTCAATTGCAGCCGGGCGATCGGGTCTTTCTGCACTCGGACGGCCTGAACGAAGAGCATAATGCGCAGGGTGAAGAGCTTGGACGGGAGCGGTTGTGCGAAGTCATCGAGAACGGTTATGGGAGGAGCCTCGAAGCGAGCGTGGGACGACTGCTGCAGACCGGCATCGATTGGCGTGGTGATGAGAATTTTCGCGATGACGTCTCCATTCTGGCAATCGAGGTCAAGGGCGGTGACTGAGTGCGTCAAGCAGTTGGTCGATCAGGAGTTTTTTGCCAAGCCGGATCAGCTGAAGGGATTGCGCGCCGTGCTGCGCGAGCGATTGGCCGCGGAAGGGTGCAGGCGGACACTCATCGATCAACTGGTCGTGGCGGTCAATGAAGCGTGCATGAACATCATTCAGCACGCCTACGCGGGGGATGAAAAAGGAAAATTTCGCCTGGAGCTGATTCGCGACGAGGACGAGTTGATCGTCCGCTTGATCGATTTTGCCCCTGCAATCGACAAAAGCACCGTGAAACCGCGTAATCTGGACGATGTGCGTCCGGGAGGTTTGGGTGTCCACTTCATCCAGACCTTGATGGATGATGTGGAGTTTCTTGACAGCGGTTCCTCGACGGGGAATGTTTTACAGATGAAAAAACGAATTGAATGGGATCATCGATGCAATACAAAACAACCATAAATGGCGATTACACCATCATTGCGCTGACCGGCGAAATCGATTTGCAGACATCGCCCGAAGCCCGGGAGCAGCTTCTCGATCTGTTGAAAGACCGGCGCCATGTGCTGGTCGACTTGTCAGGGGTGGAGTATATCGACAGTTCGGGCATCGCCAGCCTGGTCGAAGCTCTGCAATTCGCCAAGAGCAACGGATTGTTCTTTGGGCTGGTCGACCTCAGCGAGGCGGCGCAGCAGGTGATCCGCCTGGCACGCCTCGATAAAGTCTTTGCGTTGTATGATACGGTCGAGGATGGCCTGGCTGCCACCGGATGAACGCGCACCGCCATTCGTCCGATACGGTTGTCGAAGTCGAACATCTGGTGACCCATTATGGTGAGAGGAAGATTCTGGACGGCATCAATCTGCGCATCCGTCAAGGCGAAATCATGGCCATTATGGGGGGGAGCGGCGCCGGTAAGAGCACGCTGCTGCGGCATATTCTCGGATTGAGCCCGCCCACCCGCGGCGCGATACGGTTATTGGGACGGGAAATGACCGGATTGCGCAGCAAGGAGCTCTATGCCATCAGGCGGAAGATCGGCGTTGCGTTTCAAGGAGGCGCGCTGCTGACATCGATGACTGTCGGCGAGAATGTGGCGCTGCCTCTGCGCGAACATACCCGGCTCGATCGTTCGACGATCCGCATCATGACCCGATTGAAGCTGGAAATGGTCAATCTGTCGCGGGCCGAGAATCTGATGCCTGCCCAGTTGTCAGGAGGAATGTTGAAACGGGCGGCTCTGGCCCGGGCGATCATCATGGATCCCGCCGTACTGTTTTTCGACGAACCGTCTTCCGGCCTGGACCCGATCAGCGCAGTCGAGCTGGATGAGATGATCCTGCGCCTCAAGCAGGCGATGAACATGACCATTGTTGTGGTCACGCATGAACTGCAGAGCGTGCTGACAATTGCCGATCGCATCACGATTTTAGGCGGCGGCCGAATCATTATGACCGGGACGGTCGATGAAGTCCGCAACAGCCGGGATGAATACATCCGGTTGCTGCTTGATCGAAAGCCGAGGACGGATACCGAAAGCGGAGAGTCCTATCTGCGTCGTCTCACGGATGGGCCATGAGCGGCGGGCTCGAAAAAACGGGGCATCATTACTTCTCTCTCATCGAAGCGGTCGGCAGAATGGGGCTCTTTTTATTGCAGTGCCTGTTCAGGGCGGCGACGCCGCCGGTCAAGCTTTATCCGGTTGTTCAGCAAATCCATTTTATCGGCGCCCGTTCATCATGGGTTGTCGTCACCGCTGGCCTCTTCACGGGAATGGTGGTGGCGCTGCAATTCTATGATACGCTGGTTCGATTCGGGTCGGTCGATTTGCTTGGCTCTGCCGTGGCTTTGAGTCTGATCCGCGAGCTCGGACCGGTGATCACCGCCTTGATGGTCACTGGAAGGGCCGGTTCCGCTATTTGCGCGGAAATTGGCATCATGCGCATCAGTGAGCAGATCGACGCGCTCGAATGCATGGGTATCGATCCCTATCGGTTTTTTTTGACGCCGAAACTATTGGCTGGGCTGGTGGCAGTGCCTGTCTTAACCATTCTGTTCGACCTGGCAGGCTTGGTTGGAGGCTGGTTTGTCGGGGTGGTTCTGTTCGGTGTGGGGGAAGGTACTTATGTCCAAGGGTTGCGCGGCGGCATCGAATGGAACGATGTCGCCATGGGGCTGGTCAAGTCGATTGTGTTTGGGGGTCTGATCGTCTGGTTCTGTGCCGCCAAAGGGTATTTTCTTCATTATGAGCGGGCCGGGGCGTTTGGTCCGGAAGGCGTGAGCCGGGTGACGACCAATGCTGTGGTGTTGTCCTCGGTGTCGGTACTGTTTGCCGACTACCTGATCGGTTCGCTGATGTTATGAAAAGGATCAGCATTGAATTTGTCGTGGGCCTTTTTCTGATCGCTGGGCTGGTTGGCTTTTGTTACCTGGCCGTCTCATTGGGCGGTGTTCGCGTGGGGCAGGACTCCTATTTGTTGACAGCGCGCTTTGTGTCGGCGTCAGGGCTCAAGAAGGACGCAGAGGTCGAGCTGGCCGGGGTGGCGGTCGGAACGGTGACAGCCATTCGCTTCGATCCAAAGACATTTGAGGCTGTGGTCGATCTTGCGATTCCCAGGGATGCGCGGATTCAGGAAGATGCGATCGCCTCGATTCGCAGCACCGGCTTGATCGGCGGAAAATTTGTCAAGATTACAGCGGGTGGCTCCGAACGTATTCTGACGCCGGGAGATGAGATACTGGAGACCGAGTCGTCCATCAGTTTGGAAGAGTTGATCAGCAAATATATTTTTGAGAGTTCGGAGAAGGGTTCGCCGGACCCATTGGAATAATGGCTGGAGAAAAGGATATGAACAACAAAAAAAGATTGATGTTGTGGGGCGTCGCGATGTTGTTGTTGGTCTCAGCGGCTGCAGTTGCCGCGATTTCGCCGCAGCAGACGGTAAAAAACGCCATCGACGAAGTGTTAAACATCCTGGCCGACCCAAAGCTGGATGCCCAGAATCGGGATCGGGCGGTCAGAAAAAAGATCCACCAGATTGTCGATGAACGATTTGATTTCAGAAGCATGTCGCAAAGCGTGCTGGCGACCAACTGGCAAAAGGCGACAGCCTATGAACGCGATCGGTTTGTCGACTTTTTCGCACAAAGCCTCGAAAACACTTACGTCGGCGCCATCGAGTCCTATACCGGTGAGCAGATCAAATACACAGGCGAGAAGATCCGGGGTGATCGGGCGGTGGTCGATACCGTCATCGTTTCGAAAAAGGGCGAAATTCCGGTATCGTACAAGATGAAGCTGGATAATGACGTCTGGCGCGCCTATGACGTGGTCATCGAACAGGTCAGCCTGGTCAACAATTATCGCACGCTGTACGCCAACATCATTAAATCGGAAGGGGTCAACGGTTTGCTGGATCGTCTGGAGGGTAAACTGGAGAAATACAGGCAGAAAAAGGGGAAGGGTCGGCAGAATCAGGCGGCTAAATAGCCGGGAACTGCTCCTTGCCTCCATTTGCCCTTAAGCCCCGTGCGGCGAGCTTTGGAGCGATTCTTGGGAAAATGATGTTGAGATTCGTAGGGCGGAACGCGCAGCGGTTCCGCCGAATGCTGTCACTAAAAAGACCATATAAGGTACAAAAGACCGCTGCAACGTTCCCGCGCTCCCTTTGGGAACGTCGTGCGGTCTAAGACCCGAATCAGATTAATTCAGAACTCCCTGAAGCAGTCCGTTCAGTTTGTGGACGAAGCCGGCGGGGTCGTCCAGCTGCCCGCCCTCGCTCAACACGGCCTGATCGAACAGAACCTGAGTCAGGTCGTCGAAGCGCTGGTCGTCGCTCTCCTCTTTCAGGCGGGAGACCAGCGGGTGATCCGGGTTGATCTCGAAAATCGGCTTGGTCGCGCCGGGAAGGGGCTGACCGACCTCGTTCATGATTCTTTCCATGTTGAGGCTCATGCCGAAATTTTCACTGACAAGACAGGCAGGGGACTCGGTCAGGCGGTTGCTGACACGGACCTCGCTGACTTTGTCACCAAGAATCTTCTTGATCTTTTCGACCATCTCCTGGTACTCCTTGGCGACCTTCTCTTGGCTCTCCTTGTCCTCTTTATCGGCCAGCTTGCCCAGATCCAGTTCGCCCTTGGCGACCGACTGCAGCGGCTTGCCGTCGAATTCGGTCAAATGGGTCGTCAGCCATTCGTCGACGCGGTCTGAAAGCAGCAGCACCTCGATCCCCTTTTTGCGGAAGATTTCCAGATGGGGGCTGTTTTTGGCTGCTGAAAAGCTGTCGGCGGTGATGTAGTAGATTTTCTCCTGACCTTCAGGCATGCGGTCGATATAATCCTGCAGGGAGACCTCCTGTTTCTCGGAATCGGTGTGAGTGCTCGAAAAGCGGAGCAGTTTGGCGATTCGTTCACGATTTGCATAATCCTCGATCGGGCCTTCCTTGATCACTTTGCCGAATTCATTCCAGAAGGTTTGATATTTTTCCGGCTCTTTCTTGGCGATATCCTCGAGCAGCCCCAGCACTTTTTTCACCGCCCCGCCCCGTATCGTTTCGATCAGCTTGTTCTGCTGCAGCATTTCACGGGAGATGTTCAGCGGCAGCGAGTCGGAATCGATCACGCCGCGGATGAACCGCAGATAACGCGGCATCAACTGATCGGCATCATCGGTGATGAACACTTTGCGGACATACAGCTTGACGCCGTGTTTGGCGTCCCGATCCCATAGATCGAAGGGCGCGTGGGAGGGCACGTACAGCAGCAGTGTGTATTCGTTGGTGCCTTCGACCCGGCTGTGAACATAGGCCAGCGGATCCTGAAAATCGTGCGCGACATGCTTATAGAACTCGTGATAGGCCTCTTCATCGATCTCCTGTTTCGATTTCGCCCACAGCGCCGAGGCGCTGTTGACGGTCTCTTCTTCGGGTTCGGTCTTTTCCTCCTCTTTTTCCTCGCCGTAGTGTTCTTTGTCCATCACGATCGGGATAGAGATATGGTCAGAGAACTTTTTGATGATCGAACGGAGCCGGAATCCGTCGAGGAACTCATCCTCGCCTTCCCGCAGGTGCAGCACCACTTCCGTGCCGTGGGTCGGCTTCTCGACGTTTTCAAGGGTGTAGTCGCCTTCGCCGTTCGATTCCCAGCGCACGCCCTGCGATGGGTCGGCGCCGCCGGCCTTGCGCGTGGTCAGCGTCACCTTGTCGGCAACGATGAAAGAGGAGTAGAAGCCGACACCGAATTGACCGATCAATTCGCTGTCTTTGGCCTCATCGCCTGTCAATGCTTCGAAAAATTGACGGGTTCCCGATTTGGCGATGGTTCCGATGTTCTCCTGCACCTCCTCGCGGTTCATGCCGATGCCGTTGTCCTTGACCGTAATGGTTCTCTTATCCTTATCGAATTCGACGCGGATTTTCAGGTCGCTGTCACCCTCATACAACGCATCGTTCGACAGGGCTTCGAAACGCAGCTTATCGGCCGCGTCCGAGGCATTCGAAATGAGTTCGCGAAGAAATATCTCCTTGTTGCTGTACAAGGAGTGAATCATCAGGTGTAAAAGCTGTTTGACCTCGGTCTCGAATCCAAGGGTCTCTTTCTGGGTTTCAACAGTCATTTTTTATCACGTTCCTCTTTGCTGTTAAGACAGGTGGAAGTCGTCGTACTACTAGCGAGGCTGTCCGAGAACAGACTGATCTACTGCGGCCAAGCCNNGACAGGTGGAAGTCGTCGTACTACAGGAGATTGTTCTTTGACAAATGCTTTTATTGGGTTCGATCGACCTTTTTTCAACCCTTGTGGAATTTTTTCCAGGAAAGCGGTCAGCGATGAGAACGAACCAAAGAGCACCGTAGCTGTCAGATTTAGTGTTAACCTAATTGGCAGGATTGCCGGGTATGGGCAGAAGGATTTTGAGACATGGAGTCCAAATTTTAGAGGAGTCGGCTGGTGCCAAAACTGGTCAAACGCATTCTGGTTCCGCTGGATCATTCGGAAGCGTCGCTTCAGGCGGCATCTCTAGGGCTGACGATTGCACGATCCTTGAGTGCATCGCTCACCTTATTGCATGTCCAGGCAGGGGCGGGGCTGGAATTGTTCCACATCGACTATACCGCGTTCGACGGCATGTCGGACGAAGAGGCACATGATCTGATCCTCCGGTATGTCAAGGATCCTTATCTGGATTCGGTGCAGTCCGCCATCGATGGCGGGGACATCGATGTTCAGTTCGAGGTTTGCACCTGCTCGCCATCGGCAGCGATATGCAAGTATGCCAGCGCCCAGGATGTCGATTTGATCGTCATGGGATCGCGCGGCCGGTCGGAAATCAGAGAATTTCTTATCGGCAGTGTCAGCGCCCACGTGCTGCGCCACGCGCCGTGCCCGGTGACGATCGTTCGTTGAACAGGGGAAGGATGCGTGAATGCCCCCGTTCCGGCGGAAGCACCTCTTTCTGTTCAAGCCGTGCCGCCGAGCCTAGGAGGCTGTCCGAAAATA
>DEII01000041.1 GCA_002352385.1 Methylococcaceae bacterium UBA2778
AATGGGTTCGTCGAATATTTACGATCGAAGAGGCCGTACCATGCGCGGCCAACCCAACCTGCTATCTGCTGAACTCGAGGTCTATTCGCTGTTATAGCGCTCCAGCGGGTCGTAGGTTCGTATTTCAGGACCGATTATAAAAGAGCTCCACCAGCTGCGTATCAGAGCCTTTCGGTCTTGAAAGTAACGCATCGAGACGGTGGTTTTGTCGCCGGCTTTTCGGAAAAGGGTTTGCTTTCCGTTTTCGCTCGTGCGCTCGATCGCTTCCCATTCATCACCGAGGCAGGCGCTGACGACCGGGCGGTATTTGGCATAGGTGTTCCGGGCATCGGCTTCGTTCCCTTCCTCCCACAGGCAGGCATAATTGGTCAATCCTTGGCTCCAGGTCCAGATCTGACACTTTCTGCTGTCGGGAAAAATCTTTTTTGATTCCCAGATGTCGACTTCAGGGTGGATGACTTTGCGGGTTCTTATCGCCGAGAAATCGTCATCGGCCTGACTGATAATGTATTTGATCGTCGTGCAGATTTCGGCATCACTGAGCTGCGAAATGGCCGAGTTGGTGGCGCACGACGCCAAAACAGCAGAGGAGAGCCCGCTGACGATCAGCCTTTTGAGGCCCCTCCAATGAAAAAGTGGTGAAGAGAATTTCATAGTTGTTCCTTGTTGTCGTTTCATTGAAATTGGTTTGCAACCGCTTGACCGGTGCAATCGTGATCTTTGCGGCTTTCCCGATGCTGTACTGTTTAGTGGATGATCAGTCGTTCCGATCCAGTCCCGACTGCATTCACTTTGTATCCATTCACTCCCCTTATCACCAATCAGTCCCGATGATTAGTCAAGGCGGCGAGTGGTTGGCGGCTCCGCCGTTCCCTCTCCCTCCGGGAGAGGGTTAGGGGATCTGAATAATTACTCCACTTTTAAGATCTCACCTTTTTGCGAAAAAGACAACTATACATCGTTCCGCGAGCGATTTGTTGGATTTTCGGCGGGTGTCGCGGGAGAGTGCCGCTGATCAGGTCAAATTGTTCGATGATTTCAGGGAAGAGCGAAGCGAAGGGCAGAAGCCGGATTTGTCGCCGGTTATTTTTGACTCATGGCACAAAACCGATTATCGTGCGCCCATGCGTTGGTTTGTTCGCGGCGACCTCGATGGATTTTTCGGCCTGGCGCTCGATAATCTGGTCCAGTTGCTGGTTATCGTCGTGCTGTGCCGGCATGTTCTTGGCTTCCCGGATGCCTTGATCTATGGGCATGTGCTGCCAGGCGCGGCTGTCTCCCTGTTGCTCGGCAACTTCTACTATGCCCGCCAGGCAAAACGGTTGGCCGAAAAGACCGGCCGCAGCGATGTGTGCGCGCTTCCGTACGGGATCAATACGGTTTCCTTGTTCGGTTTTGTGTTTCTGGTCATGCTGCCGGCAAAGCTCGTGGCAGAGGCGTCCGGCGCGGCCGATCCCGCGCGCATCGCCTGGCAGGCCGGGCTGCTTGCCTGCATGGGCTCCGGCCTGATCGAATTCAGCGGGGCGTTCGTTGCCGAGCGGTTGAGAAAAGCGACGCCGCGCGCGGCGCTGCTGGCGACGCTGGCCGGCATCGCGGTGGGATACATTTCGATGGGTTTTTTGTTCAGAACCTATGCCCATCCTGTCGTCGGGCTGACGACTTTGGGGGTCATCCTGCTGATCTATTTTGGCCGCGTTCGCTTTCGCGGCAACATTCCGGGCGGACTGGTTGCGGTTTCATTGGGAACATTATTGGCTTGGATCACCGGGTTGGCGCCGGTTGGAGAGACCCCGACCGGTATCGGCCTTTATCTTCCCGTTCCGGTGCTGGGAGACCTGGTCAGCGCATTGACATCGGAACAGAGCCTGGCCTATCTTTCGGTGATCGTTCCCATGGGGCTGTTCAATGTCATCGGTTCCCTGCAGAACATCGAATCGGCCGAGGCGGCCGGCGACCCCTATCCGACCCACACGTCACTGGCCGCGAACGGGTTGGGTACGTTGATTGCCAGTCTGTTCGGCTCCTGCTTCCCGACGACGATCTATATTGGTCACCCCGGCTGGAAAGCGCTGGGAGCCCGTGCCGGGTATTCGATTTTGAACGGCATTTTCGTAACGATCATCTGCTTGACCGGAACGCTTGCCTATATCGCTTGGGCGATACCCATCGATGCCGGTATGGCGATCGTGCTGTGGATCGGCATCGTGATCTCAGCTCAGGCGTTTCAAGTAACGCCGCGCAGTCATGCGCCTGCGGTTGCGCTCGGTCTGCTGCCGGCGATTGCGGCGTGGGGCGCCTTTATGGCGAAACACGGCCTGCGCGCTGCAGGGTACGGCTCGGAAGGCGGGCCGCCTTTCTCCGCGGATTTGATCGGAGTGTTTCACAAAGCCGATGTGTGGATGGATGGAGCGTTCGCGCTGGAGCAGGGTTTTATCTTCAGTGCCATGATTCTGGCGGCAATCACTGTTTCGGTGATCGAACGCCAGTTTGTTCGCGCCGCGATCTGGAGCGGCAGCGCCGCTGCGCTTTCCGCCGTCGGCTTCATGCACTCCTACCGGTGGACGTTTGGCGATACAGCGCTTTCGCTGACACCGGCCTGGCCCTGGGTCATCGGCTATGGCTTGATGGGCCTGGTCTTTCTTATGGCTCGGTGGCTCTGTGTGCCCGATGATCGTTCCGCCCATTGAGGAGCCTAGGCTTAGGGGGCAATCAACCTCTCTTGTCAGACTTCGCTCCGTCGGCAATGACTTCAACGACTCACCATAAACAAAACAGCCAATTCTCATGTCTCACTCAAACCCCTGGAAATTCTTAAGCCGCAGGCCGATCTACGAAAACCCGTGGCTCCGGCTGGACGAAGACGAAGTGATCAATCCGGGCGGCGGCAAAAACCTTTACGGGGCAATCCGTTTCAAGACCCAGGCAATCGGGATCATCCCGATCGATGAGGCGGGCAATACCTGGCTCGTGGGCCAGTACCGGTATGTGCCGGACGAGTACTCGTGGGAGATTCCGATGGGCGGTTCGCCCCGGGACGAGGAGATACTGCAGACGGCTCAGCGGGAACTCAAAGAGGAGACCGGTTTGACCGCAAAAAGATGGACCCGGCTGATGCGACTGCACACTTCGAACTCGGTGACCGATGAAGAGGGCTTCGTCTTTGTGGCGCAGGAATTGACGGAAGGCGAAACCGAATTCGAGGAAACCGAAGACATCACGCTGAAGAAACTGCCCCTGACCGCGGCGGTACAGATGGTGATGAACGGCGCCATTACCGATGCCATCAGTGTGGCGGGATTGTTGCGGGTTGCCTGTGCCGGCGCCGATATCGCCTCTGTGTCGGAGCAGCAGTGGCTCATGAAAATACAGCACGACGCCGAATCAATCGGGTTTTGATCGACCACCTGCGGGTGTCGTCGATCGGCTGTAGGAAATGGGTCTCTTTTCCTGTCTGTGTCGCTAACGGTTCGCCCCCCTGATAGAGAATCCGGTTGCCGGCCAGTGCGCTGAGTTTGCTGCCGGGGGTGATGATGCCGATCAGGTTGAGCGGGTCTGCGGCACTGATAGCAATGATCGTCTCATCGTCCTGCTGCCGGCGCACCGACCGCAGCATCTCGACTGCTTCGGGCAGCGCGAATTGTTCGCCGTACTGGCCGCCGACGAAACGGCCGCCATGGATGTCGCCGCGTGCTTCCAGGCGCCAGTAGACGGGCAGCAGCTCGCGCCACTGCGGCACTGCGCTTTCCCGGGTCAGCAGGGCGCGGAAAACGATGCCGTAGCGCCGTAGTAGCACCTTGGCGATCTGTTCCAGCCGATTTTGTTCCGCCTGATCGTCACTCGAGACGGTCGGCTCGGCCAGCAGCGTCCAGCGCCCGGATTCCTCCAGACTGTACAGCGGTTTCAAGCGCCTCCGGCGCTTCTGTTCCGGGAGCAGCAGTGCACGCAGCCCCATGAAACTGTCGGAAGTGACCAGCCCTTTGCCGACCAGTTCGGCCAATGCCGTTTCCAACTGGGTATTGAGCAGCCCGGCCATCTGCTTGAGTTCATCGAAAAAGAGTGCACCTCGTTCGCTCAAAATCGTCGCGATGCGCCCGGCATGGGAGGAGAGATCTGCTTGCACGACGCCGGGACGCCATGTGTGGAGGTGCTGCCTCGGCAGTAGGGCGATCGGCGACGACTTGATCGGGCCATGAGATGCGGCAGCAGGCGCCAATCGTGCCCACAGCAGCTTGCCGGAGAGACAGAGTGAATCCAACCACCCGCTCTCGTACTCCTTCAGCCGCACCGCCAGCAGGTCGCGCTCCCACGCGCCCGCCGCTGCCTCGAAGCCTTCCAGTTGCTCCAGCACGGCTTTCAAGGCCTGTGCGCCTTCCAAGCGTTGCTGCGGGTGCAGATGCTGCCAGCGGAACAGAAAACTCATGAACTGAGCACTGGTGACCGCTTCGACCGCTTTGCGCCGGGCCTGCATGCTATAGCGGTGGATTCGAGCCAGCAGTCGGCGTTCACACCATTCGTCGCTCTCCGCACCGGGAGTAAAGCGGCCGCGCAGAACAAAGCCTTCGCTTTCCAGGGTGATTAATATTTGCTCGATGTCGCACACCTCGAGCGCCAGGCTTTCGGCAAGCATCTGTGCAGTCACCGGTCCTGTGGCGTTGAGCCGCGCGCGCAGCAGCTCCGCCAAGGCTGAATCGCGCGTCCATACTCGATCGGCGAGCGCAGCAGGGAGCGCGACCGGAGTATCCGGCTGCAGGGCAGGGTAGAGTGCAGCAAAGAGCGGCAGGCGTTCGGTGGCGATCCATAGGGTTTTCGCGTCGTCCGGGAGAACGATGCGGGTGGCGCGTCCCTGCGCGGCGAGATCATCGAATAGAACGGCCCAGGCTGCATCGGCCTCCTTCTCTGGATCGATAAAGCCGAGCAGATTCAGAGCATCGTGGCACTCATCGGCGGTGATGGCATCCGGCCAGGCCTCTTTCCGCACCCGGTCGATGGCATCGGGATCGAGCCGGCCGAGATCCGATGCAGTGGTGGGATCGAGCCAGCGGCGGCTGATCACGGCGCGGGTTCGCCGCTCCTCCGCCGGTGCGCCGTCGAGAAAGGCATGGTTTCTGGCGGTGAGAATCTCGGCGGCGAGCGGGGAGGGTTCGATCAGATCGCGAGCGATCACCTTCATCTGCCCCGATTCGATCCGCTCGATGAGGGCGATCAGCCGGTCGATGTCCATGGCTTCGGTCAGACAGTCGTGAATGGTCTGGCGCACCAGCGGATGGTCGGGAATGGCGCGGTCGCCGCTGATGTTTTCCAGGCAGGCCAGCTGATCCGGGAAGATCGTCGTCACCAGGTCTTCGGCCTGCATGCGCAGCAGGTGGGGCGGCGTTTTCTTGCCACCCTGAAAGCGTCTGATCGCCAGTGCGCAGGCGGCGTTCCAACGCCAGCGGATGGTGAACATCGGTGCATCGAGCAGGGCCTGCACCAGTATATCGCGCACCGACTTGGAATGGAGGTAGCGGGTGACCTCTTCGAGCGGAAAACTCTGTGAGGTGCCGAGTGACAGAATGATGGCGTTTTCGGTGGCCGCGGCCTGCAGCTCGAAGTTGAAGGATCGGCAAAAGCGCTTGCGCAGCGCCAGGCCCCAGGCGCGATTCAAGCGGCTGCCGAACGGCGCATGCAAGATCAGTTGCATGCCGCCGGCTTCATCGAAAAAACGCTCCAGCACCAGTGTATCGTGGGAGGGCATGACACCCAGTGCGGTGTGCGCGGCGGCGAGGTAATTCACAGCCTGTTCTGCGGCGTCCGCCCCGATCTCCAACGTTTGCTGCAGCCACCGGCGGGCCTGGTCGACACCATTGGGCTGTTGGCTGCAGCGATCGGCGATGGCCTCACGCAGCCGCGAGACCGCTTGGGACAGCTCCGGTGTGCGGCCGGGGGCTTCGCCGAACCAGAACGGTATGTTGGGCGGCTGACTGCGGGCGTCTTCGACGCGTAGTGTGCCGGTTTCCAGCCGCAGCACCCGCCAGCTGGTATTGCCGAGCTGGAAGATGTCGCCGGGGAGACTTTCGATGGCGAAATCTTCATCGACGCTGCCGATGAATTCCCCGCTCGGTTCGAGGATGACCCGATAATCGGCGTTGTCCGGTATTGCACCGCCACAGGTGATCGCCGTCAGGCGGGCACCGCGCCGTGCCCTCAGGCGCCGGTTGATGACATCGCGGTGCAGCCAGGCGCTGCGCAGCCCGTAGCGGGTGCTGAAGCCTTCGGCCAGCATGACGACCAGCTCGTCGAACTCTTCGCGGCGCAGATTCCGGTAAGGGTAGGCCGAGCGGACGCAGGCATACAGATCACTTTCCCGCCACTCGTCGCAGGCGACCATGGCGACCATCTGCTGGGCCAGGACATCGAGCGGTTTGTCCGGGATGACCAGGCGGTCCAGTTCGTTGCGGCGTATCGAATCGATCAGAGCGATGCATTCGATTAGATCGTCACGGCTGCAGGGGAACAGCCGTCCCTTCGGCACAGCGCCGAGACGATGGCCGGAACGCCCGACGCGCTGCATCAATGTGGCGATGGAGCCGGTCGTTCCGATCTGGCAGACCAGATCGATCTCGCCGATATCGATTCCCAGCTCCAGCGAGGCCGTCGCCACCAACGCTCGCAGTTCGCCCGCCTTGAGCCGGGATTCGGCCGCGAGGCGCTGCTCGCGCGCCAGACTGCCATGATGTGAGGTGACGTGTGCCTCGCCGAGCCGCTCGCTCAAGTGGCGCGCCACCCGTTCGGCCATTCGGCGTGTGTTGACAAAGACCAGCGTCGTGGTGTGGGCCTCGATCAGGTTCGCCAGTCTGTCGTACATCTCCTTCGCAGCCTGGCCCGAGAGGAGTGCTTCCAAAGGCGAATCAGGCAGTTCGATGGCAAGGTCCAACTGTCGGTTCTGGGTGGAATCGATAATGGCACATGCCGATATATCGACGCCTGATCCGATCAAGAATCGCGCCACCTCTTCGATGGGCCGCTGCGTGGCCGAAAGACCAATGCGGGTCAGTTTGTTCGGCGTCAGCTGCTCGAGCCGTTCCAGAGAAAGAGCAAGGTGGGCGCCGCGCTTGCTGGCGACGACCGCATGAATTTCATCGACAATGACCGTGCCGACGGTTTTCAGCATGCGCCGGCCGCTTTCGCTGGTCAGCAGAATATAGAACGACTCGGGGGTCGTCACCAGGATATGAGGCGGCCGCCGGACCATCGCCGTGCGGGCCGCCGCCGGTGTATCGCCGGTTCGGACCATGGATTGAACAATGACATCGGCAGCGCCCATTTCGAGCAGCTGCCTGCGTATCCCTGCCAACGGCTGCTCGAGATTGCGGTGAATATCATTGCTCAGCGCTTTGAGCGGCGAGATATACAGAACATGGGTTTCATCGCGCAGTCCCCCGTCGGTTCCCTGCCGGACCAGTCGATCGATTGCGGCCAGAAATGCCGCCAGCGTTTTGCCGGAGCCGGTCGGTGCAGCGATCAGCGTATGACGCTCCTTCCGGATCGCCGGCCAGGCATCGAGCTGACACGGAGTCGGGCGGGCAAATGTGCTGTGAAACCAGGCAGAGACGGCAGGGTGGAACTGTTCCAGCATCAGGTGAGCCGTGAAGAAATGAAAGAATCTGCAGCCACCAGATAGCCGATCGTAACTGTTCAATCACCCCGGCAGCATTGGGCGGGCTGGTGAGATAGTATCATAACGATAGGGACTGAACCATTCGCTTCGTGAGAGGGGAGTCCGTTTCCGTTTCAGATTTAAGGGTAACGTCCCCTTTTCCGCGGCCAAAAGAAAAAGGGTAGCGTCCTCTTGCTTATCTCCTTTCTCGACATTTTTTACAGGACGTTGAGCGATGGCGTGCAGTGCGATTGTCGTGAGCGGGTGAATGAACTAATATGATAAGAAAAAAGGTATCCTGAAATGCATATTGAGATTCACGGTTGCGGAACCGAACGGCTACGTTCTGATCATCATTGTCAATGCACACCGAGGTTCCTTTACATGACCAAACGCACATGCCTCGTAATCCTGTTGATTTGGTTTGCGGTTGTCCTGCAGGGCTGTGCACCGCGTGTGAAACCAACGCTTACCGATGACGTCTGGCGTGAAATCACAACAGCGGACAGGCTGATGGCGAAGGGCGACTACAGAGGCGCGGAAGAGATATACCGCCGCCTCGCAAGGAAAATCCGCTCGCCCGGGAAAGAGCATTTTCTGCTTCTGGCTGCGGAAGCGTTGTTGAAGTCCGGTGACAATGCGGGGGCCGAAGAGTTGACCTACCCGATCAATCCTCAGCGGCTCGAATCACGCGATTATCAGCAGTATTATCTGATTACCGCACAGGTTGCTTTGAATGCCGGCCAGCCGGAAAAGGCGATGGAGCGGCTCAGTTTCATTCAGACCGATCAGCTTGGGCGGGACCGGCAACTTCGTTACTATCGGCAGCGCGCCGCCGCCTATGCGCTTCTCGGATACCCGCTCGAAGCTGCGCGTGAACGCGTTCTTCTGGGAGAGCGGCTCCGCGACCGGAACGAAAAGGAACAGAACAACTCTGCGATCCTGGATTTGCTCAGCAAGGTTTCGGAAGAGCAATTGATCACGCAGCAACCGCCACCGCCCGATACGCTTGGCGGTTGGATGGCTCTCATGGCCATTCTTAAAGGACATCAGCCCGACTCAGAAGCACTCAGTGAGCAATTGGGGCAGTGGCGATCCGCGTTTCCCAACCACCCGGCCATGGCGGGTCGCATGCGCTCGTATGTGAAAAAATACCACTACTCGCTTCATCCTCCAAAATTCGTTGCGGTGCTGCTGCCCCAATCCGGTCCCTACACGGGAGCGGCGGAGGCCGTGAGGGAAGGTATTCTGGCCGCTTATCAGCATCACCCCGAAAGCGGCAGGCCCGGAATTCAATTTTACGACACTCAAAGTGCCAACCTTTTCTCGGTCTATCGGCGAGCCGTTGCCGAGGGCGCCGGGTTCGTCATCGGCCCGCTCGACAAAGCAAACGTGCGACGACTTGCGTCGGGCGGTCAATTGACGGTTCCTGTTCTGGCGTTGAATCAGCTGCCTGATCTACACAAGGGGAACCTGTTCCAGTTTGGATTGAACCCTGTCGACGAAGCGAGGCAGGCCGCGAGCAGCGCTTGGTTCGACGGTTTTCGGAGAGCGCTGATTCTTGTTCCCTCCTCATCCTTCGGGAACCGGTTGGCCAAGGAGTTCTCGACTTACTGGCAGGAGTTGGGCGGGACGGTTCAGGATGTGCAAAGCTATGATCCGAACAATCCAGACTTTTCACTCCCGGTTCAGCGGCTGCTGAAATTCCAGCCGCGGGCGCGATATTCGGATCAAAGTGGGGTCACCGTTTCCGAACCGAAGATTCGAAGTGATGCCGATTTTATTTTCATGGTCGCGAGTCCTCGGCAAGGCCGTTTGCTGCGTCCGCAACTCGTGGCATTTCGGGCCGCGCATCTTCCGGTTTACGCGACCTCCCTTGTTTACGACGGCAGACCGGATCCGACAGACGACTTGGCTCTCGACGGCATCATTTTTTGTGACATTCCTTTTCTGTTTGCCGATCAGTTGGGTGAGCAGGTGCCCGGCAACGGGATTGTTCCGGCCAACCCCGCCTGGGATGAGTTGCCGGGGCCTTACCTGCGGCTGATTGCATTGGGTGCTGATGCCTATCATTTGGCCTTTCACATGAAGGAGCTGATCTCCAGGAGTGATGGAACGTATCCCGGCCTTACGGGTGCGTTGTCGCTGTCCGAAGGGGATCGCATTCGCAGGCAGCTCCACTGTGCGCAGTTCAGCCAGGGGATTCCGCGTATTCGTGGAAAAGGCATGCAGCTCGAGGTCGACTCGAATGAATCCATGGGGCGGCAGCTGACCGCACACCAGCGCGCGCATCGATGAATATCCGTGCGCCCCATCTGCAGCAAGGCCGGCAGGCGGAAGATGCAGCATTGGATTTTCTGAAAAACCAGGGACTGCGCCTGATCGTTCGTAATTATCGCTGCCGTCGTGGAGAGATCGATCTGATCATGGAAGACGGTGATACGTTGGTTCTGGTCGAAGTCCGCTATCGGAAAAGCAGCCGTTTCGGCGACGCTCTGGAAAGCGTAACACGCCAAAAGCAGGCGCGCCTGATCCGCTGTGCTTCCCACTATCTGAGCACAACACGAGCTGAAAAGCCGGTGCGGTTCGATGTTGTCGCCATGATGCCTGACGATGGCAAAACGACTGTCAAATGGGTGCGCGATGCCTTTCAGGCGTGATCACAAACGATGACTCTTCAAGAACGCATACATCATCACTTTACGGAAAGCATCCGGACCAAGCAAGATGCCCTGGAACTTCTGACCGCTCCAATTGCACTGGCTGCGCAGAAGCTTGTCTCGTGTCTGCTGAGCGATGGTAAGATTCTCACCTGTGGAAACGGTGGTTCAGCCGGTGACGCTCAGCATTTTTCATCGGAAATGCTGAATCGGTTCGAGCGCGAACGCCCCGGCCTGCCGGCGATCGCCCTGACAACGGATTCTTCGACTCTGACCTCTATCGCCAACGACTACGATTTCGAGGAAGTGTTTTTCAAGCAGATTCGGGCGCTGGGCCAAAGCGGTGATGTGTTGGTCGCGTATACAACCAGCGGCAATTCGCCCAACATTTTAAAGGCCGCCATTGCAGCGCATGACCGCGATATGCCGGTCGTCGCTTTGACCGGAAAAGAAGGGGGCGCATTGGCTCCACTTCTGCGTGACGGCGATATAGAAATTCGTGTTCCCTCGCAGTCGACAGCCCGGATTCAAGAGGTCCACTTGGTGGTGACACACTGTTTGTGCGACCTGATCGACCACCAGCTGTTTGGTGAATAATGCGCCGTGAAAATGGGGTTTGAGCGCTGAGCTTCCGGTTAACCAAGAAAGCGAATCCGCATCGATAGATCGACCGCTTTGAGATCTTTGGTCAATGCTCCCACCGAAATAAAATCAATGCCGGTTTCCGCTACTGTGCGGATATTGTTCAGAGTGATGTTGCCCGATGCTTCCAACTCGGTCCTCCCGGCCGTGATCGATACGGCTTCATTTAAAGCGTCGATATCAAAATTGTCCAGCAAAACCCGATCAGCGCCGGCCGTCAGCGCTTCCTCGAGCTCTGCACAATTCTCCACTTCGATTTCCACCGGCATGCTTTGGTGCAGCAAACGTACCGTGGCAACAGCCCGGGTTATGGAGCCGGCTGCCAGAATATGGTTCTCCTTGATCAAGATGCCATCGTACAGTCCGAACCGATGGTTATAGCAGCCGCCGCATCTGACCGCATATTTCTGTGCTTTTCTCAAACCTGGCAGCGTCTTGCGTGTGTCCAGAACTTTGGCACCGGTTCCTTGGACAGCGTCCGCAAAACGGCGCGATACAGTAGCGGTTCCGGACAGGGTCTGGAGCAGGTTCAACGCTGTGCGCTCCCCGGTCAACAGTGTTCTGGCCGTTCCCTGCAGTGTGCACAGCACGGTATTCGCCGCGACCTGATCACCGTCCCCGACCGCCCATCGGATGTTGGTGTTCTCGGCAAGGTATGCGAAAACAGCTGCAAACCAGGCCTGTCCACAGAGCACCATCGACTCGCGGCTGATCACCGTCGCCTGGGCTGAAGCAGACGCCGGGATGATGGCGGCAGTGATGTCACCCGAACCAACATCCTCGTCGACGATAAGACCAATTTCCTCCGGTGACACCGGAATGGCAAATATTTTTTGCAACGGTTATTCTCCCGTTTTCCGCACCATGAAAAATTATCCCATAAGAGCGCCTGCAGCGCTTGGGAGGCTGTTCGGGAACAGCGATCGTAGCGAGAGGGCTTGGCCGCGGTGGATCGGTCTATTCTCGGTCAGCCTCCTGGTATCGGGAATGGCCAACAAACTTTTCTGTTGGATTCTATACTTATAACATGTGCGGCTGTCGCTTCTCAACAGGTCAGGGCGCTGCATGGTTGAAGATGATGGGGGAGCGCCGAGCGGCCGCCGAATCAATGTGAGCAATGCGGTGTCGTGCCGGGAAAGTCTGCAAAGGTCAGCGATGAAAAAATGGAGCGTGCACGAATCAGACGTTTGTTGCTCGATTGTCACAAAACCACGATCGAAGAAGAGCTGAAGCTGAAGGAGGAGCAGGTGGCGAAGTTACGGCGGCAACGGTTGGAAGAGGAGATCTAAATGGCTGAGTTCCTTTGTTTAATGCCCCTCACCCAACCCTCTCCAGCGGGAGAGAGTTGGGTGAGGGGCAGAGGGGGGCGTTGCGGTGAGCAGAGAGAAAGACCTATTTTTGTTGTCCGGGTGTTGCCAACGTCTGTGCGAGATAGGCCCGGGCTTCTTTTTGGGCTCTTTTCTGTGGGTTTTTCAGCGCATTCATCACTGCGGTAAATGCGCGATCCATGAGCGGAACCTGCCCACCTTCCAGCAGAACGGTTGAGCCCCGGCGCAATTCCGCTGCTAATCCTTGAGGCGTTTTTTCGGCGACCTTGGTGCCTTTCCGATTGACGAATACATAGATCGACGTGATGGGGCTTTTCCAGGACAATTTCGCTCTGATTTTTTTGTTGTTTTCATCCGTCAGTTCAAGCCACTGACCGACCTCCAGTAATTTTACCTGAGCCAAAAGCTCATCGTCGCTTTCCATCGAAGGGTTGCTGCAATCGGTTGACTGCAGGACAATTTCTTCGGCAACGCCAACCACCCTTCCATCCGCTTCGACATCGCCTGACTCGATTATGTCGTCCGCTTGTGCCAGCTTCGCTGCAACGGCTTCGATTTCGGCCGCAAGCACCGGATCTTTTATCTGATTGCTATCGATTCGAACACTTTCGAGGGGGCCTTTGAGGTCGCCTCTCTCAGCAGCGGAAGATGCAGGTGCCGGGCGGCTGTGACCAGTCAACATCGCCACGTGGCATGTTTCCAGATGTTTAAATATTTGCTCCATTTTGTGCGGGTCGTAGGAGATGGTTTCCAGCCATCTGCGAATGTTTTTGAGCATCCTGGGTACAGCTTTCAATATCCGATGTTTTTCTCTGTCATTGGCTGGCGGCGTGATGCTCCGGAGCAGCTGATCCATGACGGTCAGCGCGTCTTCCCAAGCGTCGGCTTCTTTGTCTTTGCGCAGAAACGCCAGGAACAATACGTTACTCCATGGGTCTTCGAAAAAGTCGCGAATGACAACCGGGATCTCTTTTCCCTGAATCCGTCCGGCGATCTCACGAGCGACCGTTTTCTTTCCCAGTTCGCGCCGTTCCTTGCTTGCGGCAACCTGTATCGTTCGTTCCTCCAATGTCTGGCTGCGCTGCTCTTCTTTTTCCATAAAGTTTGAAAACTCTTCGAGCAATTCCGAAAACAGCCCGACATTGTGTTCGAACTCGGCAAGAATCCGACGCACGACCGATTCGAGTTTTTGAAAAGCCGGCGTGTCTTCACAGTGTTCTTCATTGATCGTCAGCCCCACCTGAGCCAGCTTGTTCAACAATCGCCGCGCCGGATGGGACGGTTTGCAAAAGAACGATTTTTCGAGAATAGCGGCTTTGACCACCGGAATCTGCAGACGACCCAGCAAGGCCTTGACCGGATTGGGGAGGTTTTTGTCATCGAGGATGAAGTCGAAAACCATCGACACCATGTCAATGACGTCTTCATCGACCTTTGCGATCGGGCGTTCCTGTCCGCCGGGCTGTAATTTCTTCAACTCATTGGCAACATAACGTTTGAGACCCAATGTGACGACATCGTTTTCGGCTGCGGGTTCCGGATTCTTCTGGGTCTGGAGCAGTGACAGCGCACTCAGAACTTCGTCGGACTGGTAGTATGGTCCGCTGGCGCTGTCCAGTGACGAAGGGATGCCAAGGTGGGATCGGTAGCCGTTCAGCAGGGATTGCATCATGTGAAAGGCTTCGACATGGGATTCGGGATTCGGCTCGCTCATCCCGGCGTCATGCGGCGGATGACGGCGGGTTGCGCTCGCCGCCGCGCCCGCCATGCGGCGTATTTTGCTAGTTAATGTCGGCAGTGCGTTGTGCTTCACAAGCACGGCATTTATCTCATCGTAAATCATCCCGAATTGGTTCAACATCACCCGATCGAAGAGTTTATAAATCACCAGTTTGATTTTCAGCTCGAGGTCGAGCTGTTTCAGGATAGGCTCGAAGGCGTGACAAAGCGAACCGGGCGCGAGTGGATTTTCGTCGTTGGCAACGGCTTTTTTACCCAATAGATGGGCAAACCGCGTGTTCAATGCATGAAGGTGTTGATCGAACAGATTATTGCCCTTTTCGATCATCGTCGAAACCGCCAGCTCTTCTTCCAGCGCTTCATTTTCAACCAATGAAAAATCGCCTTCGTCGACTGACTTCGATCGTTCTTTTTCCAATGGCTCCCTGGAGCCCTGCCAGAAATCATTATATTGACGCGATACGTCAGCCAGATATCTATGCTGCATGCCGTCACGCTCTTTGCGGACAGCACGCATGGCATCGAAATAAATCGTCTGCAGCGTGCTGCTTTCGGCTTTATCCGACAGGCCGAACAGCTCGTCGTCGATCTGATCGAAAAAATGATTGAGCGCTTGCCGGAAGTGTCTTTCAAAGGCTTCCCCGCAGGCCGTAAATACCGGACTGTTGCGTTTGTCCTGTCTTTTTTGGAAGCTTTTTTTGGAGTTGCTTTGATCCGTTTTCAGCGCAATGACCTTGGAGTTTTTTTGGGGCATTTTTCGAATTTCCGGGTGACTGAAAATCGTTTTTACGGTATTGTTGTCGACCACGATTCTCGCTCGACAGCCGCTGCGGAAATACGCAGCTTCCGGGACGGCGGCGACGATGCGCTGTCTCCGGACGGGCGCGGACAAGCCGGGTGGTCTAATCGCGGTGAAGAGAGGCTGTCGGCTCTCTTGCCGCCATTAATGGTACGAGACAGGACCTGGGATCACTCTTGTCGGCATGAGCCATTTCGGCGACGCAGCCACACCCGTGCGGGTCCACTCATTTAAGCTTATCTGCCTGGAAATGGAAATAGTGTGAAGCTGTTCTCGAAACCGCACGAAACCGGTTCTGCTGGACCCAACACGATGGAAGAACAATAAATGAAGGTTATCGACAACTGGCTCGATTGTGCCGAAAGGGGTTTTTCCCCTAATTACAATGCGCGTTCCTCCGATGATGATATTTCATTGATCGTTATCCATTGCATCAGCCTGCCGCCGGGTGAGTTTGGTGGGAATTTGGTGACGCAGTTGTTTACCAATGCGCTCGATCCGACGGAGCATCCTTATTTCAACAAAATCGATCGCCTCAGAGTTTCGGCTCATCTGTTTATCAGGCGGCCCGGGGAAATCATCCAATATGTTCCTTTTCATCAGCGTGCCTGGCACGCGGGTGTATCGAGCTATGGGGGAAGAGTCGATTGCAATGATTTTTCGATCGGCATCGAACTGGAAGGAACAGGACACACGCCATACACCGAAGAGCAGTACGCCAAGCTCGCCGAGCTCATTCATGTGCTGCTGGCGCACTACCCGAGCTTGTCGCCCGAGCGCATTACAGGACACAGTACGATTTCGCCGGGGCGCAAGCAGGATCCCGGCGATTCATTTGATTGGGAAAAACTTTTTCGTCTGCTCAAGGAAAAAGGGTGGTGTACAGCATCGCCGGCGCTCGCTGCGAGCGATTAGGCGGCCTCATGGAAGGCCGGATCAACGGTCGCGCGGTGACTCCTGCTTTCGCAGGCCGTCGACCAGCAGCATACAGACGCCGACCGTAATTGCAGAATCCGCGACATTGAACGCCGGCCAATGCCATGTCTGATAGTAAACGTCCAGGAAATCGATGACGTAGCCATAAGCGACCCGGTCGATCAGATTGCCTATGGCGCCTCCCACGATCAGGGCCAATGCGGCCGCCTCCCACTTTTTGTCGTGTGGAACGCGTGTCAGCCAGAAACAGATTGCAACGCTCGCCGTAATTGACAACGCCATGAAGAACCAGCGCTGCCAGCCGCCGGCATCACTCAGGAAACTGAAGGCCGCGCCTTCGTTCCGCACATAGGTCAGCTGGAAAAAAGGGAGTATTTCGATGCTTTCATACAGGTGCATCGAAGCTACGACCCATAATTTCGTCAGCTGATCCAGGACGACCACCAGCCCGGAAAGCCAGAGCCATTTCAACATGTCGGGCCTATTATGCGTAATGGCGGGATTCACCCTGTCCCGCGACATTATCCACACAGCGGCCGCACAATTCGGGATGGTCCGGGTGTTCTCCCACGTCTTTGCGGTGATGCCAGCAGCGGATGCATTTAGGGCTGGCGGACGGCGTGACGCTCAGCTTCAGCCCATCGATCTCCGTTTTCAGAGCATCCTCCGGGCAGTGCTGTTCCGACAGAACCGATGCGTATGAAGTGATCAGTACGAACCGCAGCTCGTCCTGCAATTGCTTCAGAAGCGTGTAATATTCGTCGTTGCAATAGAGGTCGACTTCCGCATCGAGCGAAGAGCCGATCCCACCCTGCACCCGAAGATGCTCCAACTCTTTGCTGACGGCCTCGCGCACGCCGATCACTTTTTCCCAAAACGCACGATTCATTGCCGTGTCATCATCCAGAGGCGTCAAGCCCTCGTACCATGTTGCGAAGAATACCGATTCACCGCGGTCACCGGGTAGATATTGCCAGATTTCTTCCGCTGTAAAAGTCAGAATGGGCGCCAGCCAGCGCACCAGGGCTTCGGCAATATGGTACATCGCAGTTTGCGCCGACCGCCGAGCAAGACTGTCCGGCTGGGTCGTGTATTGCCGGTCTTTGATGATATCGAGATAAAAACTTCCCAGATCGATGGCGCAGAAATGATGAACTTTCTGATAGACCTGGTGGAATTGGTAGTGATCGTAGGCATCGATGAGTTCCTGCTGCAAACACCAGGCGCGGTCGATTGCCCATTGATCCAGTGACAAGATCCGATCCGGTTCGACAATGTGCTGCACCGGATCGAAGCCGTTCAGATTCGACAGCAGGTAGCGGGCGGTATTGCGCAGGCGCCGATAGACATCCGAGGTGCGCTTCAAAATTTCGTCGGAAACATTCATCTCTCCCCGATAATCGGTCGCGGCCACCCATAAGCGCAATACGTCGGCGCCCAGGTTTTTCACCACTTTTTGCGGTGCCACCACATTGCCGCGCGACTTCGACATTTTTTTGCCGTCCGCATCCACCGTAAAGCCATGTGTCAGCACGGTACGGTACGGCGCGGCTTCGTGCATGGCGACCGACGTCAGCAGCGAGGACTGGAACCAGCCTCGATGCTGATCCGAGCCTTCGAGATAGAGGTCCGCCGGAAAACCCAGGTCGCTGCGGCGACCCAGCACACAAGAGTGCGTCACCCCGGAATCGAACCAGACATCGAGCGTATCGGTGACCTTTTCGTAGGCGTCGGATTCTTCACCCAGAAACTCCTTTGCATCCAGCTTGAACCAGGCTTCGATCCCTTCCTGCTCGACCCGTTCAGCCACTTTCTCGATCAGCTCCGAGGTTCGGGGATGGAGTGCTCCGGTTTCGCGGTGCACGAACAGGGTGATCGGGACGCCCCAATTGCGCTGTCTGGAGATACACCAGTCCGGACGGTTTTCGACCATCCCTCGAATGCGCGCATCTCCCCACTCGGGAACCCAATCCACATTTTGAATCTCCGCCAGCGCCTGCCGGCGAAGCCCATTTTTCTCCATCGAGATGAACCACTGAGCCGTGGCGCGAAAAATCACCGGTGTTTTGTGCCGCCAGCAGTGCGGATAGCTGTGCTCGATCATCTCTTCATGCAGCAGTGCGTCTTTGTCCCTGAGCACATCGACCACATGTGCATTGGCGTTGATGACATGCTCCCCCGCGAACAGTTCGGTCGATGGCAGGAACGTTCCATCGTCTGCAACGGGATTATCGACCGGCAGGCCGTATCGTTGCCCGACGACATAGTCTTCCTGGCCGTGTCCAGGGGCCGTATGAACTGCGCCGGTTCCGGCTTCCAGCGTGACATGATCTCCCAGGATGATCGGTACCTGGCGGGCATAAAAGGGATGCTGCAGCATGGCATGCTCCAGCGCAGCCCCTTTGCAATAGGCGACAACCTTATACTCTTCGATCCCATAGCGCAGCATCACATCTTTCAGCAATGCTTCGGCAACCACCAGCCGTTCGGTGCGTCCGTTGTCGCTGCACTGCACGACCGCATATTCCAGTTCCGGATGCAGCGAGACGGCCTGGTTGGCGGGCAGCGTCCATGGTGTCGTGGTCCAGATCACGACCGATACCGGTCCCTGGCCGTCGTGGTTGGGAATGTGATGGCAGCGATCGAGCAGCGCCTGTTCATCGGCCACGCGAAAGCGCACATCGATTGCAGGTGATCGCCTGTTTTCGTAGTCCACCTCGGCTTCCGCCAGTGCCGAGCCGCAGTCGGTGCACCAATGCACCGGCTTTGCCCCCCTGGTCAAATACCCCCGATCACTGATGCGGCCAAGCGCTCGGATGATATCGGCCTCGAAGCGATAGTCCATCGTCAGATAGGGATTATCCCAGTCACCAAACACGCCGAGGCGCACGAACTCGTCACGCTGCAGGTCGACCTGCTTCGCCGCATAAGTGCGGCAGGCAGCGCGAAAAGCGTCCGCTTCCACCTTGACGCCCGCCTTGCCCATTTTTTTCTCCACCATCAGCTCGATCGGCAGTCCGTGGCAATCCCAACCCGGCACATAGGGTGCATCGAACCCGCTCAGGGTCTTCGCTTTGATGATAATATCCTTGAGCACCTTGTTCACCGCGTGGCCGATATGAATCGCACCGTTCGCATAGGGCGGTCCATCGTGAAGGACAAAAGCCGGTCGCCCGGCGCATACTTCACGAATTTTCTGATACAGCCCAAGATCATTCCAGCGCTGCAAGCGTTCAGGTTCGCGCTGCGCCAGATTGCCTTTCATGGGAAACGAGGTTTTTGGTAGATTGAGTGTTGCTTTATAGTCCATTTTCAGTTGTGTTAGGTGAGTCTGTTGTCTGACCCGTGAAGAGATGTTGGTGGCCTTGTGCCCGCAGGATCATGCGGGCTTGCTCCACGTCTTTTCGTATCTGATCCTTCAATGCATCGAACGATTCAAAACGCCGTTCGTTGCGAATCTTTTCCACGAAGTGGACTTCGACATAGCGGTTATAGATTTCCTGGTCAAAATCGAATAAATGCGTTTCCAGCAATACCGTTTGCCCATCGTCGACCGTGGGCCGCGTGCCGACGTTGGCCACGCCGTGCAGAATTTGGCTGCCGATGCCGGTCATTGTAACGGCAAAAACCCCCAGCACAGGCGTATTTTTACGAAACATTCGGATATTCGCCGTGGGGAAACCGACTGATCGGCCCCTTTTTTCGCCATGAATCACCCGACCGCACACCGAATAAGGCCGGCCGAGCAGTTGCTCCGTTTTGGCGAGGTCGCCCGCCTCCAGCGCCTGACGGATCAATGTGCTGCTGACCCGATGGCCATCCAGCCGGAAGGTGTCGGTATCGTCCACGATAAAGCCGGCCGCCGTTCCTGCTGCTTTCAACATCCCAAAATCGCCGCGCCGGTTTTTTCCGAAGCGGAAATCATCCCCCACGACAAGATATTGTGCTTTCAGTCCTTCCACCAGGAAAATGCGAACGAAATCTTGCGGTTCGATGCCGGCAAATGCGGGGGTAAATCGCTGCAACAGAATGTAGTCGACTGGCAGTTTCCTCAACTGCACGATTTTCTCCCGCAATCGCGTCAATCGCGAAGGCGCTCGTCCGCAGTGGAAATATTCCAACGGCTGCGGTTCGAACAGCATGACTACCACCGGCAAACCCAGCCGCTTTCCCTCCAACGCCAGGTTCCTGATCACCATCTCGTGGCCGCGATGGACGCCGTCGAAGTTGCCGATGGTGACGGCGCACCCGTCCTGCAGCTGCTTTAGATTAGTCAGACCGCGGATGACGCGCATAAAGAACCCATAACCCTGTTTAACGATCTTCTTTCGCAAACCACCATTTTAACAGAATCGGCCTTCTCGTCGTTCAAGGGCGTGGATGGCTGCGCTCTTGTCGGGGAAGAGGTTGTCCTCCGTGCATTATCAGATGAGATGTCCGCATGCCCGTGGCGAGCAGGCACAAGAGATAAACGGCGAAGGCGACGACGATCCATGCTGTCAGATGCCAGGCTCGTTCGATGACGCTCCAGGAAGGCCAGGCAGCCCCATCGACCCCGTAGTAGAGGAGGTAACCCATCACCACATTGGCGATCAGTATCCTGAACAGGAACGGCAGCCAGCCGGGCTCCGGCCGATAGGTTTCGTCGCGCAGCAGCTTGTGCAGCAGCAAACCCACGTTGAGAAAGGCCGCTATCGACGTCGCCAATGCCAGCCCTGCATGAGCCAGCGGAAACACCAGGGCGATGTTCAGCACGATATTGGCCAGCATGGCGACGACGCCGAACCGAACTGGTGTGCGCATATCCTGCCGGGAGGTAAAGCCCGGCACCAGAATCTTGACGAGAATGAATCCCGGCAACCCGATGGCGTAGGCAATCAGGCTTTGCTCTGCCATCTGTACATCCCGCTGAGTGAATTGATCGTATTGGAACAGCGTCGACAATATTGGCGCGGCCAACAGCGCCAGGCCCACTGTGGCAGGGAACCCGATCAACACCACCCAGCGCAGGCCCCAGTCCAGCGATCGCGAGAAGGAATCGTGCCGGCCGGCGGCATGGCTTTGTGACAAATTCGGCAAAATCACGGTCGCCAGGGCGATGCCGAACACCCCGAGTGGAAACTCGACCAGGCGGTCTGAATAATAGAGCCAGGAGACGCTGCCGACCGTCAGAAAGGATGCGACCAGAGTGTCAACGAGCAGATTGACCTGCGTCACCGAGACGCCAAGAATTGCGGGCAGCATCGAGCCGATGATGCGCTGCACGCCCGGGTCGTGAAAGGCGGGGCGGAGTCGTGGAAGCAGGTTGAGTCTTATCAAAGCAGGAACCTGAAACGCCAGCTGCACGATACCGGCCGCGAAAATGGCCCACGCCAGGGTGAGCATCGGCTCAGGGCTTCCTGGCGCGAGCCAGAGAGCGGTCGAAATGAGGCAAAGGTTGAGCAGAACCGGAGTGAATGCGGGAACCGCAAAGCGCCCGAATGTATTGAGTATGCCGCCGGCGAATGCGGTCAATGAGATAAAAAAAACGTAAGGGAATGTGATCCGCAGCATCTCGACCGTCAGGTCGTACTGCTTTCCCTCCCAATAGAAGCCGGGGGCGAACAGCATCGTCAAAAGCGGCGCTGCCGCCACTCCTATACCGGTTACGATGATCAGTGCCAATGTCAAAGAGCCTGCCGTCCGGTCAATGAAAGTCTTTAGTGCCGCGCGGCTGCCTTTTGTTTTGTAGTCTGCCAGCACCGGCACGAACGCTTGGGCAAAAGCTCCCTCAGCAAACAGGCGACGCAGAAAATTGGGAAGCTTGAATGCAACGAAAAATGCGTCTGTGGCCGCATCGGTGCCGAACAGCCGGGCGAAGATCATATCCCGGAGAAATCCCAGCAGACGGGATGTCAGGGTCATACCGCCTACAATGGCTGTCGACTTGAACATTCTGTGACTCGGTTTATATTAAACGTGTTTGAAAAATCCGGCGTATGCGAACTGCTTAACTTGGCGGTGTTAACCGTAGGGTGCGCCCTGCACTCCACTCGACGCTCGAATTCGTGCACCCGTATTGGGCCTAAATGATTGTATCGTAACAAGCCTGTAAAAAACGATTGACAGCCAGGCGATAAACAAAGATACTTAAACGCTTTATCCGTTGAATTCTATTCGATTAAGAGGAACTATGGCCAATATCACATCGGCTAAAAAGCGCGCCCGCCAGGCGGAAAAACATCGGCTGCTTCGTTCGGGCCAGCGGAGTGCGTTGCGCACATCGATCAAAAAAGTGATTGCAGCAGTCAAATCGGGTGACCGAACAATGGCTCAGGAGGCTTATTCGGCGGCCGTTCCGACCATTGATACCGCTGTCAACAAGGGATTGATCCACAGAAACAAGGCAGCTCGCAACAAGAGTCGTCTGAACGCACGGATTCGCACAATGCAGGCCTGAACTCTACCGGGAGGCAGTCGAAGCCGTAGGTAGGTAGGGTATGCACACCGCGTACCTTATCCCCGCAACGCCAAGGAGGGGCGTCAAACCAGCACCAAATTATCCCGATGGATCAATTCCGGTTCGTCGATATAGCCAAGCACTGATTCTATCATCGAGCTGGGCCGGCGCTTGATCCGATTGGCTTCCTCCGCACTGTAATTCGTCAGTCCGCGGGCGATTTCCCGGCCTTCGGCATCCACGCAGGCGACCAGTTCGCCTCTCTGGAAGCGCCCTTCGACCGCGGTCACGCCGACCGGAAGCAGGCTTTTTCCGGAATCGGTCAGCACCCGCACCGCACCGTTGTCGATGATCAGTCGCCCCTTGACTTGCAGCTGTCCCGCCAGCCAGCGCTTGCGCGCAACCAATGGCGCCACATCGGGCACGAGCAACGTACCCACATCGTCACCCTTATGAATCCTGGTCAGCACATCGCTTTCCGCGCCGGATGCAATGACGGTCGGCGTTCCGGAACGCGCCGCCAGTTTGGCCGCCCGAATCTTGGTCTGCATGCCGCCGCGTCCGAAACCGCTCCGGCTTTCACCCGCCATCCCGGCAAGGCGCGGGTCGTTGATATTCATCCGTGTCACCAGAGCCGCTGTGGGATCGAGTCGTGGATCCTTTTCAAAAAGTCCGGCCTGATCGGTCAATACCACCAGTAGATCCGCTTCAACCAGATTGGCCACCAGAGACGCCAGGGTATCGTTGTCACCAAAGCGGATCTCCTCGGTCGCGACCGTATCATTTTCGTTGATGACCGGTACGACCCCCAGCTCGAGCAGGGTCCGAAGCGTGCTTCTGGCGTTCAGATAGCGTTTGCGCTCGGAAAGATCCTCGTGTGTCAACAGCACCTGCGCGGTGTGCAGACCATGGCGCTGAAAGTGGGACTCATAGGCTTGAACCAATCCCATCTGGCCGACCGACGCCGCCGCCTGCAGTTGATGCAAAGCCTGTGGGCGTATCCGCCAACCCAAACGGCACATCCCTTCGGCCACCGAGCCCGAAGAGACCAGCAGCACGTCGATGCCCTCCCGGCGAAATCCGGCCATTTGCTCGACCCAGCCTGCAACCGCCGGCAAATTCAACCCCCGGCCGCTGTCGGTCAATAACGAACTGCCGATCTTTATCACCAGGCGGCGTGCTTTGGTTAGGTCACTCCGCTGCTTCATCCGCCGTCCGCTGCTCCTCGATAAACGTCATCACCGCACCCATCAGTTTTTTCACGCCATCGCCCTTGATGGCGGAAATCCTGAAAACGGGCCCGCTCCACTGCAGCTCGGTGACAATGGTGCGACACCGTTGTTCCACCGAGTCAGGAGCCAGGCGATCGATTTTATTGAGAACCAGCCAGCGCGGTTTATCAGCCAATCCCCGGTTCCATTGCTTCAGCTCCTCGATGACCTTCTTCGCGGCAATGACAGGCTCTTCCAGCGTCTCATAGGGTTCTATATCCACCATATGGAGCAGCAGACGTGTTCTCGACAGATGTTTCAGAAACTGGACCCCGAGCCCGGCTCCAGCTGATGCCCCTTCGATGATTCCGGGCACATCCGCCAGTACGAAGCTGCGCATCGGATCGACCCGAACCACGCCCAGGTTAGGGTGGAGCGTCGTAAAAGGATAATCGGCGACCTTTGGCCGGGCGGACGATACAGTGCGGATCAAGCTCGATTTGCCGGCATTCGGCATACCCAGAAGCCCCACGTCCGCAATCAGATTGAGTTCGAGATGCAGCAGCCGGTGTTCGCCCGGTTTGCCCGGCGTCGATTGCCGCGGTGCTCGGTTGGTACTGCTCTTGAATCGCGTGTTGCCCAGTCCATGGAAACCGCCTTTGGCAACCAGGAGCCGGTCGCCCGGTTTGGTCAAATCACCGATTTGCTCCCCGGTTTCGCCGTCCGATACCAAAGTGCCCGTCGGCACGGACACGGTGCAATCTGCTCCCGCCTTGCCGGTGCAGTTGCCGCCGCTGCCATTGTGGCCATGCTCGGCCCGGTGAACGGAATGATATCGAAAATCGGCTAATGTATTGAGGTTGTCGGTGGCGACCAGATAAACGCTGCCGCCGTTCCCGCCGTCGCCACCATCAGGGCCGCCGAACGGAATATATTTCTCGCGGCGAAAGCCGACGCAGCCGTTTCCGCCGTTGCCGGCTTCCACCCGAATCCCCGCCTCGTCGACAAACCTCATGGCTCCGATAAAAAAGCCCTGTCACCGGACAGGGCTTTTCTTCCATTGCAACTCTTTACTGTTGAAAAGAAAAACAATCAGCGATAGCGACTATTGTGCGCTCAGTTCACGGATGCTGACATAGCAGCGTTTCTTGGCGCCCTTTTTTTCAAAAACGACCTCACCTTCCGCCGTTGCAAACAAGGTGTGATCTTTGCCGCAACCGACGTTGGTGCCGGCATGGAAACGGGTGCCCCGCTGTCGTACGATGATGTTGCCTGCTTTGACCACCTGCCCGCCGTAGCGTTTCACGCCCAGTCGTTTTGACTCCGAATCGCGCCCGTTGCGCGAGCTGCCGCCTGCTTTTTTATGCGCCATTGTGTTTTTACCTCGGTCGAATCTGTTACGCGGAAATGTCGGTAATTTCCACTTCCGAAAAATGTTGACGATGTCCCGCCTGCTTCATATATTGCTTGCGTCTTTTGAATTTGATGATCCGGATCTTTTTGTGCCGGCCATGCGACTTGATCGTTGCGGAGACTTTCCCGCCTTCAAGGTATGGCGTTCCGACTTTCACGCCGGCATCCGAGGAGACCATGAGCACTCGATCGAACTCGATCTCGCCGCCCTCCGATGCGTCCAGCTTTTCTATTTTCAATGTTTGGCCTTCCTCGACCCGGTACTGTTTACCGCCCGTTTGAATTACTGCGTACATTGTCACCTCTGCCCCATCCAAGACTCAAATTTCATTTAGGAAAACAGCTAATGTTAACTTTTTAACTGTTTTTCGTCAAATTCGTCTCTTTTCATTTCTCATCTATTTGCCTTTTCCATATAATTGGAAGGTCAACTCTCAAACGATGTTTTCGGCTTGACACAAAGGGAAGTCAACTCTACGATTCACGCAACTAAAAATAAGGGAAGCACACATTAGCAACGCATTTACATGACATCCTCCATCTCCCACACAAACGACAAAGCGCTACGCGGCGGGGATCCAATCGATTTCGACAGCATCCGCGCACTGACCAAAGCGGATGCCGATGCCATCGATCAACTGATTCTTCGGGAACTCAGCTCGGATGTCGTTCTCATCAATCAAATCGGCAAATACATCGTCAACAGCGGTGGCAAACGGCTGCGCCCCATGCTGTTGTTGCTTGCCGCGAAATCATTGAATTATAGCGGCAATCAACATATCACGCTGGCTGCGGTCATTGAATTCATCCATACCGCCACTTTGCTGCATGATGATGTTGTCGATGAATCCGATCTGAGAAGGGGGCAGGAATCGGTCAACTCGGTATGGGGAAATGCCGCCAGCGTACTGGTTGGTGATTTTCTCTATTCGCGGGCGTTCGAGATGATGGTCCGCATTGACACGATGCGGGTGATGGAAATCCTCTCCCATACCACGACCGCCATCGCGGAAGGCGAAGTGCTGCAGCTGTTGAACTGCAACAATCCGGCGACGACGGAAGAGAAATATCTTGACGTGATCTCTCGCAAAACCGCTATTTTGTTCAGCACTGCGACCCAGCTGGGCGCTGTTTTGGTTCAAGCGCCCAAAGAAGTGGAACAATCGATGGCACTGTATGGACTGCACCTTGGAACGGCGTTCCAATTGATCGACGATGTCCTCGACTATAATGCCGATCCGGAGCAGCTCGGAAAAAATCTGGGCGATGACCTTGCAGAAGGAAAACCGACCCTGCCCTTGATTTATGCGATGCAAAACAGCACCGAACAACAAGCCGCGGTCATCAGGAAAGCCATTGAAGAAGGTGACCGCGATGCATTAAGCGAAGTCTTCAAGGTGGTTGAAACGACCGATGCAATCGCGTACACTGAACGCCGCGCCAACGAAGAAGCCAAAAAGGCGATGGATGCACTAAAGTCATTGCCGGCTTCGGAATACAAACAGGCGATGCTGGATCTGGCAAGATTCTCGGTCCAGCGCAATTATTGATTCAAATTCGGAGTGTAGCTCAGCCTGGTAGAGCACTGCCTTCGGGAGGCAGGGGTCGGAGGTTCGAATCCTCTCACTCCGACCATAAAATCAATAGGTTAAATTAAGAATGAAAAAAAGCCTGTACGGAAAAGGCGATTGAATACAGGTTCATAATCCGCCCGTTTTATGTCGGCGTATTTGTCCTCAGCATGGGTTACAGGAATAGAGCGCGAAAAGGATGGCAGCCCGGTCAACTCTTCGGCTCGATCTGAACCGGAATCCCATAATCCAGATCGCGAGCATGACCGACGCAAAGGCAAGCCTCGATCTCGACAGCACGCCTCGTATCGGCTTCGCGACCGCAGCCTTGAGCCATGCATTGACCGGATACGTTTGCTGAACGCTGTTCCAGATCAACACGCAACAGCCGGTTATCCACCTCAAATTCCCATACCTTGGCTTCCAGTTCAGTGATACGTTGATTCTTTGTTGGCGGCGGCACTAACCCTGCCCGTAGCCGTGCGCGGTACTCACACTGGCGCTCGGCTGCTGTCTTGGCGCTCCCGGTCTTGGACCGTCCGCGTCTATTGGTGGTCTCTGTTATGGCTGCACCTTGTTACGTTGAAAACCAATTTATTGTAACGTGTTACGGTAAATAAGCCGTGCCGTCATAACCGAGTCGGTCCCCGATTGCCCAACGGCCAGCTATACCAACCCCTCGATGCCGAATACGCCCAAGGGACAGCGGAACATTATCAACCTGATGGAAACAATAAAATGATGAGCATGAATCCGTGCCAGATCGCTATAAGCCGCTAAGAGCAAGGCTTATAGTCAGGCACGATTCCTGATATAGGCGCTGTTTCCTGATAGTTGACAATCGATTCAGCCCCTATCTGCTGGACCGTGGGCATGACGGGTGTTGGCGGCTTGGCGTCAGATGTTTGGCTTGGCGGTAGGTGAGTCGAAGGCGGTTTGTCGTGTATGGGTTTTCGTTTACGCTTTTTTTTAGAATCGGGATAATGTGCAGGGCCGCTGGTGACGAAAGCGTTCTCGTACTGCTTTTGGTATCCATACATCCTCAGATACCGAGGAAACGATCAAAAACGATCAAAAAGTCTTGCCAAACAGATCAGCTTGGGGGTACCGTTTACCTGACGATAGGTTGGAAAGTGGCGTTGAATTTCCTATCCATTAAAGTATTCCGACCAGGCAATCAACAGTCGTTCTGAACTGCGGCGCAAGACATCGGACTTCACGAATCACACACGATCCAAAAGAGTACTGGCTATGAAAAAAACCACGATCGCTTTGCTATCTGAATTCGCACCGCTCGAACCCACCTACGCTCTTGTTTCCGATGTTGATCTGGTCATGGTCCGATCCGGAGGACGAAGAGGAGGTTTCTGTCTTGTACGGAAGATGCCAGCACCGCGGCGCCCTGATGGCGGACGGCCGTATCGAAGGGGACAATCTGTGATTTGCGGCCTGCACAACCCGGATTTCTCCGCCTATGCCGAGCTGTGCGGCGCCATGGGTGTCCGCGTCAGCAAGGTCGGCCAGTTGGATGCGGCCCTGGAAAAGGCGCTGAGCCATCCCAGTCCCGCCCTGGTCGAGGTAATGACCGACGTGGAACTGATTTAGCCTGGGAGACGACCGTGAGCGAAGGCAATCTTCTACTTATCCTGATCGGCATCGCGCTGTTCGCGCTGTTTTCCAGGCCCATCAGCCGCGGCAGCCTGACACCGCCCATGGCCTTCGCTTCCCTGGGGCTCGTTTTGAGCCCCATCGGGCTCGGCTGGATCGATCTGGAGGTCGACAACCGGATCATTCATGCGGTCGCCGAGATCACCCTGATCCTGGTGCTGTTCACCGATGCCGCGAGAATCAATCTGAAGACCCTGCGGACCGATCACGATGTGCCGATGCGCCTGTTGTTGGTGGGCATGCCGCTGACCATTCTGGTCGGCGCTCTTGCCGCAAAGGTCGTGCTGCCGGAACTGCTTTTCATTGAGGCACTGATTCTGGCGGTCATCCTCGCTCCGACGGATGCCGCACTGGGCCAGGCGGTGGTGAGCAGCCCCGCGGTACCGGTGCGGATTCGCCAGGCGCTCAACGTGGAGAGCGGTTTGAACGACGGCATCGCCTTGCCGGCGCTGCTCTTCGTCGTCTCCTTTGCCGCGGGCGGCGACGGCAGCGAGCCGGAGACCGGTTGGTTTTCCTTCATGGTGCAACAGGTCACGTTGGGGCCGCTGGCCGGCGTTGTAATCGGCTGGGTGGGGGCCATGGCCATCAACAAGGCGATCGAGCGCCGTTTTCTTACCAGCGAGTTCTGCAACATCTACCTGGTCAGTCTCGCCTTCATCGCCTATCTGGCATCCGAGCTGATCGGCGGCAACGGCTTCATTGCCGCTTTCACCGCCGGTGCGGCCACCGGCAATACCCTGAAGCACGTCAATGAGGAGATCTACGAATTCGCCGAATCCGAAGGGCAGTTGCTCAATCTGATCATTTTTTTCCTGTTCGGCGTCGCATTGCTCCCCTTGGCTTGGGGGCGTGTAAGCTCGGCTATCGTCATTTACGCACTGCTCAGTTTGACACTGGTTCGCGTCATTCCGGTTTTTCTTTCGCTCAAGAACAAGCATCTTCGCTGGGAAACGACGCTTTTTCTCGGCTGGTTCGGCCCGCGGGGATTGGCCTCCATTCTGTTCGTACTGCTGGTGCTCGACCGCGCGAACCTTGTCGGGGAATCATTGGTCCTCGATGCCGTCATCGTGACCGTGGCGCTCAGCATTCTTTTGCACGGACTCACGGCCTCACCCGGCGTGAAGCTATACGCCGCCGCCCTGAAAATCTGCGAACGGCGTGGTGACGACTTGTCGTCCGAACAGCAGCCGGTTGCCGCGATGCCCCTACGGTTGTCTTCGAGTCCCGAACAAGGAAGCAAAACGGATGATGGCTGAAGCGATCGAATCCTGGCTGACGCCGCTGCTGTTTATTTCCGCTCCGGCACTGATGATTATTTCGACGGCGACGAGATACGCCCAGATTCACGGTGAAGTCCATTTTCTCCAGGATCATGATCATTCGGGCAGCTGTCGGGAAACATGCGGCGCAGTGCTGTTAAAACGAGCCGTTTATTTTCGAAACGCCCTCGTGGCGCTCTATAGCGCCATCGGCATATTCGCAACCGCCAGTCTGCTGTATTTATTCACTCCCCCCGTCATCAATCAGCACATTTCAACGGAAAAAGCGGCGAGCGTCCTGTGATTCCTCAGCTCCTTCTCCCTCCGGGAGAGGGTTGGAGTCAATGCTGTTGAATTAAGATCGAGTACTCCTTCTCCCTCCTGGAGAAGGTTGGGATGGGGGGGCCAAATGGCTAAGTTCCTTTGTCTATTGCCCCCTCACCCAACCCTCTCCCGCTGGAGAGGGCTTAAGTCAACAGCATTGGTGCGACACGAAGTTGCACGCATATTTATCAAGGAGACCTGAAACAATAGACAGGTCGCGAGATCAGGTGTTCTGCCACCT
>DEII01000027.1 GCA_002352385.1 Methylococcaceae bacterium UBA2778
ACAATTCTATTTGCTTCTAACAATAATTGTCTCCGACACCTTGTCAGTTCGTGAAAATTCAGACGTAATTATAGTTGTATCTTTGGTGCGTGAAAATATGCGAGAATAGGAACTGATGGTGCATAAATGAGACAGCTATGGACTGGAATGACATCAAGATTTACCTGGCGCTCGTGCGGGCCGGGAGCGTTCGCAGAGCAGCCGCAAAGCTCGGGTTGAGCCACTCGACTGTGGCGCGCCGCATCGACGCGTTTGAGAAACGTCTCGGTGTCCGGTTGTTCGAGCGCTCTACTGGCGGCTACGCCGTTACACCCGCCGGCGAGGATATGCTGGTGGTTGCGGAACAGATAGAAAATGAAATTCATGGATTGGAGCGACGCATTGTTGGACAGGACCAGCGGCTCAGCGGCGATATCCGGGTCACAATGGTCGACATCTTTGCCACCCATCTCCTCATGCCGCACCTGACCGAGTTCACGCAAACCTATCCGAATATTGATCTCGAAGTCGTCATTGCTTATGAGCCGCTTGACATGAGTAAACGCGAAGCGGACGTTGCCCTACGGTTGACCGACAAGCCGCCCGAGCATCTGATCGGCAAACGTCTGGTCACTCTGCACAGTGCGGCCTATGTCTCAGTGGAGTACATGAAACAGCATGATCTCAACGCTGATGCGTCCGTCCGCTGGATTGGTTATGGCAGACACGGCGATTATCCTGCTTGGGTCAGAGAAAGCGATTATCCGCATGTACCGGCCAAAGGCATCTTCGACAGCTTGCTGCTCCAGCTCGAGGCTACCAAAGCGGGGATGGGCATCGGCATGCTCCCTTGTTTCCTAGGTGACGCTGAACCGATGTTACAGCGGCTGCCGCCGGCCGTGGCCAACCCCACTGACGATCTATGGCTCCTCACGCATACAGAGATGCGTACGACTGCGCGGTTGCGGGTGTTTTCGGAATTCATAGCTAATGCCATTATCGGCCATCGGGAACTCATTGAGGGCAGAAGACCTGCGGGCGATGTCGCGGCGTAACGCGTGTCGTTGGCGCCATCAAAGCCACTTTGGGTGTCACAATGATTGCGGCATGCGTCCAGGGGTGTCACCAGTCACTCCAGCAACTCGGACAAGCAAGTACGGAACCGCTACCTGATTGGCAGAGGAGGCGATCAGGAAGGATGTCATCAACCGAAAGGAAGCGGATTTGATTGTGTTTGCCGAACAAGCCTGCCCGGGGGCGATCCACGTTGACGATTTCAGCCCCGATTCACTGGCTTACGGCTAACGGGGGATGGCGAATTGATGAGTACCTTACGCTTGAATCGCGTCGTCACCCATTAGCCAGCCGGTGTCAGAGTCCTTGACATGCAGAAGTTTCAAGAAGTTTCGCACCGATTACTCACGAAGTAAGTGTGTATGGTATTGGCATTGACGATCTGGATCGTACGATTGCCGATGGGGAAGCGTATGGCTTCGTCAAAGCGCTGAGCAAGCCGGCAAGGACCGCACTTGGTGTGACCATTGTCGGTGAGCATGCCGGTGACCTGGTCGCCGAATTCGTGCTGGCCATGAAGCACGGTACCGGACTTAACAAAGCGCTCGGTACCGTTCATGTTTATCCGACGCTCGCCGTAGCCAACAAGTATGCGGCTGGGGTGTGGAAACGCGCCTATGCGCCGCGGAGGGGTTACTGTGCTGGATTGAACGCTATCATAGGTTGCTGGCTGGCTGGCGGACGGCAGCACTCGCCTATGTTTCCGCCGGCGCTTGGGCTGATTCGAGGCGCAAGCCCCCAACAAAGTCGTCGATGAGGCCCCACGTCCCGCCGATGTTTTCCATCAAGATTCCGTGACGGGCGGATTCGACCATCTCGAGCCGCTTATCTGCGCCGCCGAGCCTGTTCACGAGATCGGGCGCGCTTTTCGGCGACACCACGGGATCCTGGTCGGCGTAAAGAATCAGGGCGGGGATGTCGACTTGGGGCAGGAATCGATCCATTTCCTGGATCAGGCGGCGCAGTTCGTAGAGAGCTCTGACCGGCGTGTTGCGGTAGTTGATGTTGGGATGTTCGGGGGCGTTGTCGATAAAGGGTTTGACGCCTTCGAAGGATGAAGCCCAATCGATCAGTTGATTGGTCCCGTGCAGCAAGGGCACCAGCATAAAGGCGGAGTTGATGAATTTGATCGGCACGGTCACGGCGGCGACGCCGGTCAGTCCCCGAGGTTGCTCCGAGGCGAGCTTGAGCGCCAGGGCGCCGCCGGTCGAGAAGCCGATCACGAAGATGTGTTGAAAGAGGCTTCGCAGGATATCGAACCCCCGCTGCACCGGACCGTACCAATCTTCCCAGCGCTGATCGCGCAGTGCATAGGGCGAAGTGCCGTGGCCTTTGAGGCGGATGCCAAGCACCGTATAGCCCTGAGCCGATAGATGCTTACCATGGCTCAGCATCTCGGCGGGGCCGGCCAGCAGGCCGTGTACCAGCAATATTCCGCAGCCGTTGGCGTGTTTCGGCTGCAGGAAGAACGGTGAGGGATCGGCATCGGCGACCTCCAGCCGGTTGATATCGTCGAAGCGCGGGTCGGAATAACACTCCCGCTCCCAGGCCAAAGCGCGGCATTCGTCGTCGAACCGCCAAGCCGTCAGACAGCGTCGATCGTCTGCATCACATTCCTCCAGGGCTGTCGCCAGGGTTTCGCGTACCGGCGCGATGGGTGCGGCTTCGTTGTTATAGACAGCAATCGGGTTATCCAGCCGGATCTTGTCGAATTCGTAGTCTTCGCAGAGTTTTGGCAGGAAGCGGTAGCAAGCCTGGTTTTCGGCCATGAGACCGAGCTCTTTTGCGATGCAGATGAACTGTTCGAAGCGCCGGCTTGTGCCTTCCGGCAAATCGCCGTACTCGTCGGGGTTGAGAAGGCTTCGGTGCAGGTGGATTGCGCGCTCGTTCTGTAAATGTTTCACTGCGATGTAGAGCGTGGTGTAAAAACGGGCTTTTTCAATCTGCCCCTGCTTCTGCCCGAGACAATGCATGATCAGGCTGGAGGCCAGATGGCTCAAGTTGATGGTGACGTTGGCGTAGATCTTCTCCATGAATCGATCGCGCACGGCAGCGGCATTGTTCCGGAAATACCGGGCCAACCTGCGATGCCTCCAGCTTGTTCGGGGCCGACCGAGGGCGAACAGTCCGTCCAGCGTATCGATTTCGGAGATCACTGACGCCAGCAGGCGCCGCTGCCACCAATGCCGGGGAGCCAATGCCTGTAGAGGAGCGCTTATGCGGATATCCATATCGGTATCCTTGAGCATGATGTTGCCTTCGATGAGCAGCTCTTCGTTTTGGCGCAGCGTCAAGTTGTCGGCGAACAACTCGACACCTTTCTGCAGCAGATTTTCCGACGAGCGGATGGGATAAAAGGTGATATTGCAGGGAACGATCAGGGTGGGTTTCAGCGCCGCGGTCAACAACTCATCGAAACTGCCGAGTTGCAATTGCTCTTTCCATCGCATCAATCGCTCGTAATCCTGATGGAAATAGGCGTGTCGGACCGCGGATTTGAACGCGTCTATTCCCTGCGTCAAAACTGCGGCGCCGGTGTGATGCTTGCGCCGCTCCCCGCTGATGCGCGAAAAGATGCTGTAACGGCCGCCTTCGTCCACCACCCGGCGGTCCTTTACCATGCCCCCTTCAGGAAAGACGATGACTTTGCGCCCGCGCAAAACCTGCGCCGCCAGCAAGGGAAACAGTCTCGGATGATCGTGGGGGATGACACCCACTTTCTTCAGGAAGCGCGAGAGTGTCGTGTCCGAACGAAAGAACTCCCCGGCGGCGATGGCGCAGCTGTATGCGCCGGTTATTTCATGGATCAGATATTGCGGAATGAAGGTCTCGAAGCGGGAGAAATGGTTGAAGACGAAAACGTCGCCCTGATGGATTTGCGATTCCGCATGCAGATTGATTTTGACGCCCAGAAGTGTTTTCACCGACCCGAACCATTTGGCCGATCGGCCGAACAGCGCGGTGTCGATGTCGGGCCAGTCATTGGAGTAGGGTGTTCCGTTCATAGTGGATGTCTCTCTACCGCCTTTGCGTGGCGTAGAAAACCGCATTATCCGGGTCGCTATCCTTGGTCGATTTTCGACATTGACAGGTTCAATTCGTATTCGTGCGCGCCTCCTGTGCCCTGCGCGCGATCCAATGATCGAGCGAAAAGGCGCCGCCGCCCCGCGCCATCAGATACAGCAATACGGTCGCCCATACGCCGTGGGTCGGATAGGCGCCCGGATAGACGAACAGCTCGATCATCAGGGTCATCACCAGCAGGGCCGCGGCCGACAAGCGTGTCGCCAAGCCGATCAACAGCAGGGCCGGGAACAGGTGTTCGGCCAGCGCAGTAAGCGGCGCCGCCAGTTCGGGGCTCACAAAGGGCAGTCGATACTCCTCGCGAAACAGCATGAGCGCCGAGTCCGACAGATGCGGCAGGCCGAACTGGAAGGTGCCATCGACGATATCGAGCGCGAAACCTTCGATCTTGGTTTGACCGGATTTCCAGAAGACCGCTGCGATGGAAAAACGGCCCAGCGCGGCGATCAGGGACTCCGGAATCCGCCCGAGGCACCCGTTCACGTTTCGTATCAGGCGACCGGCCCAGGTGCCGGTGGACGCCGGCTCAGCGCGGGAGGATTGGGGTGGGGTCATGATAGCATCTCCTTTTCAAAGTCAATCGCAATGACGACGCCCGCACCGATCAGGTCGGCGAGAGTGCTGCCGAGGTCGAAACCGGGCTCCTCTCCGCTTGCGGTCAGTGCGCTTTCGCCGAAGGGCACGCCATCCCCGAGCTGCTGCAGGAAACGACCGGCGCCGGGGCGCAGCAGGGTAGCCAGGACTTCCAGATGGGGGCGCACGATCAGCACCTCCTCGGCTCGGTAAGGGTCGACCGTGCCGATGTCGAGCGCGCCCTGGTGGGCTGCCCAGAGCGAGAAAACGGCATAGGCCGAACGCTGTACGGCCGCCGTAGGATGCAGCCGCAGGCGGGCGGCAGGCAACGCATCGGCGTGAGCCAGCGCGCGCCGGAAGCCCTCCTCGGCGAGCGGTTGGGCATCGGCCGCATGATAGGCGCTCACGCGATGCGCTTCGAGTCGGGCAATGTCCGCCAAGTACGGGACGCTGTCGGCCGGCCCGAAATGATCGATGAAGGCCGGAAACGCCAGGCCGTAAACGGCCAGAATCGGGGATCGGGGTGGGGTCGATGCGATGAAGGCGTGCGCCATTGCGCGGAAGAACGCATCACCGACCAGTTCGCGGGTCACAGGAAAGCTATCGGTCAACGCTGCCATCAGCGAAGTGACCACGTTGTTGCGGTACACTGCGAATCGCTTGCCGGGGTCGGACCCATTCCATGCCGTGAGCCCTGCCGGGCAGGGACGTTCGGCATCGAGCAGGGCGACTGCGAATTCGGCCTGCCCGGTCATGCGCAGACGCCCCCGGCCCCCGGCTGTCGGTATCAGGCATTGGCGTGCGCGCTGCGCCTCCTCGATGAGCCGTTCGAAGGATGGAACGTCGTTGTCCCACTCGATGAGGGTCGCCACCGGCCCGGAACGTTCGAGCGCATAGCGATAGAGATCCCAGACAGGGTCGGCGATCGGGCTGCCATGCGCATCGATGAGCAATGGTGCGCCGGCCGCGTCGCGATCGGTGGTGAAGCCGGCCAGATGGATCTCCCCGACCTGTGACAGGGGCAAGGCATCGATGTAGGCCCGCGGATTCTTATGATGGTTGGTGCAGGAGACGAATACGTTAGTGACGTCCAGCAGCAGTCCGCAGCCGGTGCGCCTCAGCACCTCCGCGATGAATCCAGGCTCGGACAAGGTGTTGTCCGCGAACTCGACATAGGTCGCGGGGTTTTCCAACAGCATCCTCCGCTGGAGCCGCTCCTGCACCTGATCGATGTGCGTGCATACGCGCAGGAGCGTTTTCTGGTCATAGGGTACCGGCAGCAGATCGTTGAAGTAAGTACCGCCATGGCTCGACCAGGCGAGATGCTCGGAGAACGATGCCGGCTGGTAGCGTTGGAGCAGGGCGGCCAAACGGTCGAGATGGGCCTCGTCGATATTCGCCTCGGCGCCGATCGACAGACCGACGCCGTGCACGGAAAGGGGGTACGCCTCACGGATGCGGGAGAGATAGTGGTGCGGCGGTCCGCCCGCCCCCATGTAGTTCTCGGCGTGGATTTCGAAGAAACCGACCGCCGGCGATCGGGCGAGCACCGTCTTATAATGCTGCCCCTTGAGGCCGACGCCCACGCCGATCGGCAGGCAGCACGATTGCAGGGGAGCACTCCTCGTGCTGATCCTCGATCCGGATGTCGGCTTCATCGATACGTGCTCCGTTCCATGCAGGGCTTGGCTCAGGCCTTTTTTTCCTTGAACGCCTGGAGTTGCCCGAATCCGGTCGGTGATTTGGACGATGCGGTGCTCTCGCACGTGCCCTTCGGCACGTACTTCCACGCGTTGCCCTGGTAGTCGACCTTCGCGGTACCGGCGCAGGTCGTGCCGGGTCCGGCGGCGCAGTCGTTTTTGCCCTTCAGGGCGACACCGTAGCACTTTTCCTGGGGGGTGGATTGCGCCGCCGCAGGGGCGGCGGCAATCGACAGGGCAGTGCCGAGGGCGGCCGCAAGCGCGATGGCGGACGCGGCGCGTTGGGAATGGTGGTTGTTCATTATGGACTCCTTATCATTACCTGGTTGAGAAAAACAGGCGAAGCGTCATTCTCGCATTGGAAAAATCGGCCTTCGCAGAATCTAAGGTGATTCAGACGTTAGTCGCGGCCCGGGCCCGTTCCTTACAGATGGGGTGGACACCGGGTTCCGGCAGACAAGCCTCCGCACTGTCAACGCTTCGTATAGGGGGGAAGATCATTAGAACCACGAAAGGCACAAAAGCTTTCTTTATCACCATTTTCGTGTCGGTCGTCTTTTTCGGAGTTGGTTTTTTTCGAGCGGACGGCATACCCGGGAAAGGTTTTGCGAATGAACGGGTAGGGTTTGGTCGTTTCATGCGACCAATCGACATATTTTCTTCAAAGCCGGTGAATGGCAGCCCCGATATTTAAGGCATCGATGGAAAAATGCGATGGCAGGGAGGGGACTTTAAGTCAGATTCCAGCGTCATTGTTCCAGGGAACATAGGCGGGCAAGCTGCCGCATTGCCGGAGCTATTGCGCGGGCGCAATCACACAGGAAACAAGCGTTATGAAAATTTTTGAGAATATCAAGGCGTCGGACCTATTTGTCAAAGCGCTGGAGAACGAAGGCGTCGAATGCGTTTTCGGTCTGCCCGGTGAAGAAAATCTCGATTTGGTCGAGTCCCTCCGGCGGTCGTCGATTCGACTGATTCTGACACGGCATGAGCAGGCCGCCGGATTTATGGCCGCCACCTATGGTCGTCTTACCGGAAAGCCGGGCGTGTGTCTGGCAACGCTTGGTCCGGGGGCGACGAACCTGGTGACCGCAGCCGCCTACGCTCAACTCGGTGGTATGCCCATGCTGATGATCACCGGCCAGAAACCGATCAAGAAAAGCAAGCAGGGCCGCTTTCAGATCGTGGACATCGTCGATTTGATGAAATCGATCACCAAATTTTCACGTCAGATCGTTGATGCCCGGCTGATTCCCAGCCTAGTGCGCGAGGCCTTCCGTCTGGCGGAGGAAGAGCGGCCAGGCGCGGTTCATCTGGAACTGCCCGAAGACATCGCTGCGGATCGCGCGGAGTTCGTGCATCTGTTTTCGGTAAACCGGACGTGCCGGCCGCAAGCGGATGCCAAGGCTCTGGTGTCTGCCGCGGAGATGATAGGCTCGGCACGACATCCGCTGCTGCTGATCGGCGCCGGTGCGAACCGCAAGCGCATTTTTGAACCCCTTAGAGCGTTCGTCGAAAAGACCGGAATTCCGTTCTTCAACACGCAGATGGGCAAAGGCGTAATCGGGGGCTATCATCCACTGTATATCGGCACGGCGGCGCTGTCTTCGGGCGATTACCTGCACAGCGCCATCGATCGGGCCGATCTGGTCATCAATGCGGGGCACGACGTGGTGGAGAAGCCGCCGTTTTTCATGGAACCGGGCGGCAAACGGGTCATCCACGTCAACTTCAGCTCAGCCGCGGTCGACGCGGTTTATTTTCCGCAGCTCGAACTGGTCGGAGACATTGCTACCACCTTTCAGCGGCTTACGGCAATGGTCTGGCCCTGCACCGATCACGATTTCGTCGATTTTATGAGCATTCGCGAGCAAGTGCTGGCCCACATCGCAGAAGGCGCCGACGATCCTCGCTTTCCATTAATTCCGCAACGCATCGTTGCGGACGTGCGCAAGGTCATGCCAAACGACGGCATCATTGCACTCGACAATGGCATGTATAAAATTTGGTTCGCCCGCAACTACCGCAGCACACAGCCCAACAGCGTGCTGCTGGACAACGCCTTGGCCACCATGGGAGCGGGCCTGCCTTCGGCAATGGCCGCCGCGATGCTCAATCCGGGTCGCCGGATCATGGCGATCTGCGGTGATGGCGGTTTTATGATGAACAGTCAGGAGATGGAGACCGCTGTGCGTCTCGAGCTCGATCTGGTGGTATTGGTGCTGCGCGATGATGCCTATGGCATGATCCGCTGGAAGCAAGCGGTCGGCGGGTTTGAAGACTGGGGGCTTCAATTCGGCAACCCGGACTTCGGACAGTATGCGAAAAGCTACGGCGCGGACGGGCACCGAGTCGAGGCCGCCGCCGATTTCGCACCGTTGCTTGAGCGCTGTTTCAAGGCGGGCGGCGTACATCTGGTCGAAGTTCCGGTGGATTACTCCGAGAACCAGCGGGTACTGATCGATGAATTGGCGATGGTCGAGCGCTGACCGCCATGGAAAGCGA
>DEII01000141.1 GCA_002352385.1 Methylococcaceae bacterium UBA2778
TGATCACACGGGTCTAAACAACTATTATAACGATCTAGCCAGACATGCTGATAGATTGTCTCGTGGCTTATATCTAATATACCAGATGCATAAAGCGTATTTGATATTTGGTAAGGACTCCATTTCTTACGTAGATAATAGTTTATGATCTTGTAGTCATCACGTGTAAATCGACGATTACGTAGTGGCTTGTGGGGTCAGTTCTCGCATTGTAGCATTCATCAGAATGATCTAAACTCTGAGCATGGCTAGACCGTTGCGCATAGAGTTTGCTGGTGCTCTTTATCACATCACCTCCCGAGGTGATCACCGGGAATCGATTTACGAGGATGAAGAGGATCGAGAGGCATTTCTGAGTGTATTAGCAGAGGTTGTAGAGCGCTACAATTGGATCTGTCATGCCTTCTGCCTCATGACGAACCACTATCATTTGATCATAGAGACGGTGGAGGGGAACCTGTCACAAGGAATGCGGCACTTGAATGGCGTATACACCCAAGCGACGAATCAACGTCATAATCGAGTAGGTCACCTGTTCCAAGGGCGTTTCAAAGGGATTTTGGTGGACAAAGATGCCTACCTCCTGGAACTGAGCCGGTACGTTGTGCTTAATCCGGTTCGAGCAGGAATAGTTAATTTACCTGAGCAGTGGCCATGGAGTAGTTATCGCGCGATGATGGGAGAGGTGTCGGTTCCTAAGTGGTTGGCGGTGGACGGACTGCTATGTCAGTTCGGGGTTGTTCGCGAAGAAGCCTGCCATAACTTTCAACGCTTTGTTTTGGAAGGAATGGGTCAGTGCATTTGGGATCGGCTGCGGCAGCAGATATATTTGGGTGATGAGACTTTCGTGGAAAGGATTCAAGCCAAGGTGCAAATTGATGGTGACGAGTTGACTGTCCCCCAGGCGCAACGCCGTCCTCCGGCACCATCTCTTGCGGTTATCGACGCTTGTCACAGTGATCGCAATGCCGCAGTTGTGGCTGCTTATGCTACCGGAGCGTACAGTTATCGGGAGATTGCGGCGTATTTTGGTGTCCACTTGGCGACGGTGGGACGAATTGTGCGCAAGGCGATGCAACAATGCGAGAACTGACCCCGCATTCGGACCCCGCATTCGGACCCCGCATTCGGACCTTCGCTTCAACCGGACGGCTCACGATGCCGGCGGCGCCTCGGATTTACCGATGCATTTCCATGCCAGGCATTCGCCGGCCTTCAAAGGAATGAGCGTTTGATCCGCAAAGGGATAGTGGGCGGGAACCTGCCAGGGTCTTTTTTCCAGGGTAATCGTGCCGCTGTTTCTGGGCAAGCGGTAAAAATCGGGGCCGTAAAAGCTGGCAAACCCTTCCAACTTATCGAGCGCTCCGGCTTTTTCGAACAGTTCCGCATACAGTTCCAAAGCCGCATGAGCGGTGTAGCAGCCGGCGCATCCACAGGATGATTCCTTGAGCTGTTGAGGGTGCGGAGCGCTATCGGTGCCGAGGAAAAATTTTCGACTTTCGCCGGTCGCAGCAGCGATCAATGCTTTGCGGTACGTTTCCCGCTTCAGTATCGGCAGGCAGTAACGGTGCGGTCGAATACCGTCTTCGAACAGGGCGTTTCTGTTGTAGAGCAGGTGCTGCGGTGTGATGGTTGCGGCTATGTTGGGCGCCGCTTCGGTCACGAACTGGACAGCATCCCGGGTCGTTGCATGTTCGAAAACGATCCGAAGCGCTGGAAAGCGCTTGATAATCGAGGTCAGTTCGTCATCGATAAAAGCCTTTTCGCGATCGAACAGATCAATTTCGGGGTCGGTTTTCTCACCATGAACCAGTAACGGCAGATCGAGCCTCTGCATGGTTTCGAGAATTGGAAAGATCCGGTCCAGGCGTTTGACGCCGGCGTCGGAATGGGTCGTCGCGCCGGCAGGATACAGTTTGAAAGCGTGTATGTAAGGGCTTTCGGCCGCTGCCCTGACGTCGTCATGGGTTGTCGATTCGGTCAGGTAGAGTGTCATCAGCGGCTCGAAATGATTCTCCTCGGGCACCGCTTCGAGAATGCGCCGCCGGTAGGCGAGAGCCATGGCTGCCGTTGTGATCGGCGGTTTCAGGTTCGGCATGATAATCGCTCTGGCAAACTGTCGGGCGCTGTGCGGCACGACGGTGTTGAGTGCACGGTCGTCGCGAACGTGCAAGTGCCAGTCGTCGGGGCAGGTGAAGGTCAGGCTCTGCATGATTCGTTACCAGGGAAGGGCGCTGTATTATAGCCGATTCAAGGCATTGTCCCTGATTGTGGTCAGTAGCACGCCTGGATCATCGAATCTTGTTAGAATAGCGAAGACATTGTTCCGCACTGGGCTTGAAAATTCTTTTTCAGTCCATATATTTCAAGAGTCTTTACTGTTTCACTGTTTTTCACCCACTGTGACTGGCAATCAGGAGGTATCGATGCCCATCTATGAATATCAATGCAAAGCGTGCGGTCATGAGTTTGAAGCGATACAAAAGATCAGCGATTCCCCGCTCAGCGATTGCCCTTCCTGCAGCAAAGCGGAGCTGAAAAAGCTGGTTTCGGCAGCCGGATTCAGACTCAAGGGCGGCGGTTGGTACGAAACCGATTTCAAGAGCGGCGGGAAGAAAAAAAACATTGCGGGCGACACGCCCCCCGAGAAGAAGGCCAAAGAAAAACCCAAGGCTTCGACGGAGAAGAAAAAGGCGGCATCGTGATCAAACGGCCTGGTTTGTCTTCCATATCGTGCTTGAGTTACCCGCTGGCAACGACTAAGATGGTGGGTTTTTTGGATGATAGGTAAAATTAGACGATGCGCACCCATACGTGTGGAGACCTGAACGAAAGCCACCTTGGCCAGGAAGTGGATCTTTGTGGTTGGGTGCACCGCCGGCGTGATCATGGCGGTGTGATTTTTGTCGACCTGAGAGACAGGGAAGGGTTGGCGCAGGTCGTGTTCGACCCGGATACTCCCGAAGCGTTCAAAACAGCCGAGACCGTTCGCAGCGAATATGTGCTGAAGGTCCATGGCCGGGTGCGCCGTCGTCCCGAAGGCACGATCAACCCGAAAATGCCGACCGGGCAAATCGAGGTGTTGGCCGACCATCTGGAAATTCTCAATAAGGCGGAAACACCTCCCTTTCCATTGGAAGGCGACATCGAAGTCAACGAAGAGACGCGTCTTCGCTACCGCTATATCGACCTGCGCCGCTCCGAGATGCAGGAACGCATCAAGATCCGTCGTAATGTTACCCGGTGCCTGCGAAATTTTCTGGACCATCACGGCTTCTACGACATCGAAACACCGTTTCTGACCAAAGCGACCCCGGAAGGTGCCCGCGACTATCTGGTGCCGAGCCGCGCTCATGATCAGGCTTTTTACGCGTTGCCGCAGTCACCGCAACTGTACAAGCAGCTGCTGATGATTTCGGGCATGGATCGCTATTATCAGATCGTCCGCTGTTTCCGTGACGAAGACTTGCGTGCCGATCGTCAGCCGGAATTCACCCAGTTGGATATCGAAACCTCGTTCCTGGATGAAGATCAGATCATAAATCTGATGGAAGAGATGATGCAGCACCTGTTCAAAGAGATTCTGCAGTGCGATCTGCCGGATCCTTTTCCACGGTTGACTTATGCGGAAGCGGTTCGACGCTACGGCATCGACCGGCCGGATCTGCGCATTCCGTTGGAGCTGGTGGATGTGGGGGATCTGATGGAGCGGGTCGACTTCAAGGTTTTTGCCGGGCCGGCCGGTGATCCGGAAGGGCGCGTCGTCGCGCTGAAACTGCCGAACGGCTGCGAGCTGACTCGAAAGGAGATCGATGATCTGACCAAGTTCGTTTCGATATACGGTGCTAAAGGGCTCGCTTACATTAAGATCAATGACCGCTCGGCGGGCAAAAAGGGGATGCAGTCACCGATCCTGAAGTTTCTCCCGGATGACGTCGTGGCGGCGGTGCTCGAGCGGGTCGATGCGCACAGCGGCGATCTCGTTTTCTTCGGTGCGGACAGAGCCGCGATCGTCAATGAGGCAATGGGCGCTTTGCGGGTCAGGCTCGGAGCCGATCGCGGCCTGATCGAAGAGGGCTGGAAGCCGGTCTGGATCGTCGATTTCCCCATGTTCGAATGGGATGAACAGGGGCAGCGTTGGAATGCACTGCATCATCCGTTTACCGCCCCGGCCGAATCTATCGAACAGGTACAGGCAAATCCGGGGAAAGCGTTGTCGCGGGCCTATGACCTTGTTCTGAACGGCACCGAGGTCGGGGGGGGATCGATTCGTATTCACCAGGCCGAGAGGCAGACAGCTGTATTCCGTCTGCTGGGGATCGACGACGACGAAGCACAAGAAAAATTCGGCTTTTTGCTCAATGCATTGAAGTCCGGCTGCCCGCCCCACGGCGGCATCGCCTTCGGGCTGGACCGTTTGGTCATGCTGATGACCGGCGCGAGCTCGATCCGGGAAGTGATGGCTTTTCCGAAGACGCAAACTGCCGCCTGCCCGCTGATCGATGCGCCTGCACGTGTGAGTGATGCGCAACTGCGTGAACTGGGTCTTCGCCATCACAAACCGCAGAGCGACAAGGGTTGATATCCGAGTTTAACGATATGATATTATTGATCGGGTCGTTTCGCAGATGACCCGGGTGAGACTATGAGATCACAGGCTTTAACACTACACGATTTCGCGCTGCTCGATGATGACGATTGTGAAGCGCGCATCATCGCGGCGAAACAGCAATTGGGTCGACGGTGCATCATTCTCGGTCATCATTATCAGCGTGACGAGGTCTTCAGACACGCCGATGTGACGGGCGACTCACTGAAGCTCTCTAGGGAAGCGGCTCGGTCGGAGGCCGAATATATCGTTTTTTGCGGCGTGCACTTCATGGCGGAAGTGGCCGACATTCTGTCCCGCCCGGAACAGACTGTTATCTTGCCGGATCTGGCTGCCGGCTGCTCCATGGCCGACATGGCTACCCTGGTCAACGTCGAGCGCTGCTGGCGTGAATTGTCCGAGGTGATGGATACTGACCTCCAGGTTACTCCTGTCACTTATATCAATTCAGCTGCCGACCTGAAGGCCTTCTGCGGCCGTCATAACGGGATCGTCTGTACCTCGAGCAATGCCGGAACGATTCTGGAGTGGAGCTTTGCGCGACGGGAGAAGGTGCTGTTCTTTCCAGACCAGCATCTGGGGCGCAATACAGGGTACCGGATGGGGATACCTTTGGATGAGATGGTCGTCTGGGATTTCGACAAGCCTTTGGGCGGGTTGAGTGAAGAAGAGATCAGACGTGCCAAGATCATTCTCTGGAAAGGGTTCTGTTCCGTCCATCAGATGTTTCGTCCGCAGCAGATCGACGATTTCCTTGCCCGTTATCCGGAGACCCGTGTCATCGCGCATCCGGAAGCCCCCTTCGAGGTTTGTGAGAAAGCGGATTATGTCGGTTCGACCGAAACCATTCTCAAAACGGTGCGTGAGGCCGAGCCGAACACCCGCTGGCTGGTTGCAACCGAACTCAATCTGGTGAACCGACTGCGCGAAGAGTGCAAATCCCAGGGCAAGAACGTTCACTTCATGTCACCGACGGTTTGCATGTGTTCGACGATGTTTCGCACCGACCCGCAGCATGTCGCCTGGATTTTGGAAAATCTGGTTGAAAACAAGGTCGTCAACCGTATCATGGTGCCGGAGGATGAAGCCGGTTTCGCCAGGTTGGCGCTGAACAACATGCTGAATGTATGACGCTTCCGTTGCAAGTGCTTAGGGCATGTGAACCGACCCTGGTCAATGCTGTTGAATTAAGATGGAGTGCCCCTTCTCCTTCCGGGAGAAGGCTGGGATGAGGGGGTCAAAATGGCTGAGTTCCTTCGTTTATTTCCCCCTCACTCAACCCTCTCCCGCTGGAGAGGACTTAAGTCAGCAGCATTGACCCTGATGGTGGTACCTGCCACTACGGCTGCTTTCGAAATTCTTTACTTTGGAAGATATTAGATTAGCGGTTGTTCTCGGCGCGGCACTCGTCGATTCCATCAATCCCTGCGCGATTGGTGTAATACTGTTCCTCTCCAGCGTTTTGCTGAAAATTTCCAAGCGCAAAACCATGCTGCTGCGGCTCGGCATGGTTTATATCGCCACGGTTTACGTGATCTATTTGCTGTCCGGCCTTGGCCTGATCTGGTTCCAACAGACGCTGATCGCTCAAGGCTTTGCGGAAGCTGTCGGCATGACGGTCGGCGTATTCGTTATCATGCTCGGACTGGTCGAGCTGAAGGACTTTTTCTGGTATGGGCGAGGGTTTTCGCTGGAAATTGCGCAGCGACACAAGGAAAAGCTAACGAAGATGACGGAACAGATTTCGTTTTTGGGCATTATCGCCATCGGTGGATTTGTCGCTGTTGTTGAGTTGCCCTGTACCGGCGGCCCCTATCTGGCGATAACCGCGATGCTCGCTGATGCGTTCAATCTTCGAGCGTTTGTTTATTTGCTGATTTACAACGCCATTTTCGTGTTGCCGTTGATCATCATTCTTTTCACGATCTTTTTCGGTGCATCGACTTTGGAGCTCAAGCGCTGGCGACAGGAGAACAGAAAATGGATGAACCTGGGTTCAGGACTGCTGATGATCGGTCTTGGTGCTGCTTTGATCGGCTATTATCGATTTAACTGGTGGCATTCATGAGATCAGCTCTTTTGCTTTCCGTTTTATTGAGCGGTCTGTTTTTATTGGGCTGTACCGAAAAGATGCCAGGTGCCGAGCCGGACAACCCGACATTTTCCGAGGAACGGCACCTCGCTCTGGCCGATTGTCTCACCAAGAAGGGTTGGGTCATGTATGCGTCAAATACCTGTTCTGTATGCCGCGCTCAACGGCAGGCATTCGGGGCGGCCTTTTCTTCGATCACCGAAATCGAGTGCAACCCTCATGCGCCGGACTCCCGGACCAAGCTCTGTGTCGAGAAGAACATACTCAAATTTCCGACCTGGATTCGGGAAAAGGATGGTCAGAAGGGCAAACGGCTCGAAGGATTCCATTCTCTGGAAGACCTTGCTTCTTTGTCCGGATGTCGCACGGGTGATCCGGAACCTGGGAAAGGGAAAGACGCAGCGAAGTAGGGTGGCGCTTTGAATCGAAACGATCGAGGGCCGGGCGGAGCAGGTGCACCTTGCGCATGATTGCACGACGCCGGATTTAGGGTGCACGGCCGTGCACCCTGATCAAATGACCGAACAGTGCCAAACAAAGAGTTGAAAGAGAACTTGCCATGAGCACCAATAAAAAGAGCGTTGCATTGGTTACCGGCGCGGCGGGCGCCATTGGCAGGGCGATTGCTCGAAATATCGCTGCGCAGCCGGGCTTTGAGCTGATTTTGTTGTGCCGAAACGAAAATAAGGCAGAACAGGCAGTCGCCGAGATTCAGCAGGCAACCGGCAACATTGACGTGGGCTACGAGTTGGCCGACCTCTCCAGTCAGGCGTCGATCGCGGCATTCGCAGAGCGGTGGCAGGGTTCTCTCCATGTGCTCGTGAACAATGCAGCGGTAACGCCGCGCAGCCGGGAAGAGACAGCAGAAGGGATCGAGCGCCAGTTTGCAACCAACGTCCTCGGCTATTTCTGGTTGACGCGCGCGCTGACCGGCCGACTCAAGGAATCCGCCCCGGCGCGGGTGATCAACGTCGCCAGTTATTGGGCCGGTGATCTCGATTTGAACGATCTGGAATTCAAGCACCGTGCTTATCACAACGGTGAGGCTTATCGTCAATCGAAACAGGCCGACCGGATGTTGACCGTCGCTTTTGCAGAAAGGCTGAAGCCCTATGATATTTCGGTCAACGCCTGTCATCCCGGTGACGTCAACTCCCGTCTCAGCAACGATCTCGGTTTTGGTGGACACGAAAGCCCGGATGAAGGCGCGGCAACGCCGGTCTGGCTGGCGACGCATCCTGTCGGTGCTGAGCGTACGGGCAAGTATTTTGAACATGGACAGGAGCGAACCTGCCCGTTTGGCCGGAACCGTGCGGTCGTGGAGGCGCTTTATGAACGTTGTTTGTGGTATTAGCCAAACGTCGGATTACGGCGCGCAAAAGATTTGGAGTTCGGTTCGAAGTCCGTCGGCGGCGCGCCTACTCCGACCTACAGCTGATTCCTGTTTCCTGACCCCGGATTCCTGAAAGCGCGAGAGCCAGGTATCGAATCAGGATTTGTCCAGCCTCGTCGAGCGTGCGCCCGAAAGAGACGATGCCGTCTTCATGCCCCAACATTGAAAAAATCGGGCAATTCTCTATATCAACCGAGCGCAACAAGCTGTGAACGGCGGCGGCCATCTGCGGTGTGCCATAAGGGACATCGCGCGGCGTTGCCGGAATCTTCAGCTGTTGGGTTTGGCTCCAGATTTCAGGACTGTGGACATGCAACACGTACCGGACCTGCTCGTTCGATGCGTAAACCGCCGCATGGGTCAGGGCTTCGGAAGAGGGTTTGACCGGGCCTTCTGCAACCACCCGATTTCGGCTCGGTTCGGCTGCAAGAACAGTACAAAAATGCTCGACGCCGAGCCGCTCCAACTGCCCGGTTTGGGTGCCGCTGATAATGAATCGCGCCGGCTGAAAAGGAGAATCAAACGGGCCAATCCGGCGGCTGATGTTGCCATAGCCAAGCCCGCCGTAGCGGGTTGGATCCTGCCCGATCAACTGCAGCCGGTGAAGCAGCGTACGCCAGCCATCGAGCCGGCCGAAGTCAGGAAATGTTCGCCCCGGGCTTGGAGAGAATTCCAGGTGATATTTTGTGACGCCTTCTTGCTCGCCCATACAAAGCGGGTCAGCTACCGTTTATCGCGAGTTCACCGGCCGCATAACCCAAACAAAAGCAGCAATCAAAATTGCCAGCCACGCCGAGGAAAGATAACCGATCAGCCCGTCGTAGCGGCTGACCAAAGCCCCCCATTCGGCAGCAGGATGAAGTTCGGTGAACGCTTTTGCCAGCTTGATGATGAAGATCCAGCCGGCATGGAGTCCGATGCAATACGCAAGGCTGTTGGGTATGAAAAAGCGGATGCAGGTCAAAAAGATGCTGGCCAGGAACAGTGCGACGAATGCATCGATATTCTGTGGATTAATGACTTGTCTGAACGCATCGAGCATCACGATCAGTCCGCTCGTCCAATCGAGCTCAGCGGCAGGTATGGTCATGTTGCTGCGCATAAAGTGCAAAGCGGCATAATACAACGCAGTCAGGGCCATCGCATACAGCGGCGCCGCATACTTCGACAGAGCTCCAAACATGAACCCTCTGAACAGGGTCTCTTCCAGGGTTCCGACGATAAGCGCCACAATGACGGCGAGTGACAATTCGTGAAAGACTTGTCTGATAGACATCATCCGGTCGACCTGCACGATGCGGATATCGAGTGCGACCACGAACAGGACGACGACGCTTAGAATGAGCAGCCCAAAGCCGAAGCCGCTTGAAAACTGAGCGAAGAACTGCTTTTTGCTCCGTGCAAAGCCAAGATCAGCGGTGGTCAACTGCAGCCATTTCATCATTGGAAAGATGCCCAGGATCATCAACGTCAATGTGCAGCGGTTGATCACTTTGTAAAGGCTGTAGGCGCCATCGAGCGCCTGATGGATCGGGTAGGCCATCAGGGCACCGATCGTTGCCGCGCTCAACAGAAAGACAAGAGGAATCACAAAGACGATAAAAGCGGGGGTTTGTTTCATATTGATAAGAGCCATTAAAGATGGTACCGGCCTTCATTTCAGGGAACCACCTTATCATAACCGATGATAGGCGATCACATGGCGAACGCGCACAATTCAAGCAAATTAGAGTATAATCCGCACCAGCCAGCTCAGCGAATGTGGCGGAATTGGTAGACGCGCNNCGCTGGATTTAGGTTCCAGTGGGGGAACCCGTGAGAGTTCGAGTCTCTCCATTCGCACCATCTTTTGTCGGAGCGATTCTACCATGGCAAAATCAGAATTTGGTTCCAGCCCGGATTGCTTCGAAGCTTACGGTCTTTGTCAAAGATCTCAGCATATAAGGCAGGCAAGAAGCCTAATTTCTAAAACAAGCCTCCATAGCTGACACCAAACCTTGTAACTTCTCGATCATCCGGGGCCGCGTGCCCGTACTCCGGCTTTTTGAGAACTTACTAAACCTTCACTATTCTCAATGTACGATTTAAGGTAAAAGTATGCAAGTATCTGTCGAAGCGACATCCGACTCAAGTAGGAAAATGACCGTCCAGGTGCCTGAAGAAGAAATTCAGGAAGTAGTGGCAGCACGTATGAAAAACCTCGCCCGGACCGCTAAGGTTTCCGGGTTCCGCCCCGGCAAGGTTCCTCAGAGTGTATTGCAAAACAAATTCGGCGGGCAGGTGCGCACGGAAGCGCTTGCAGAGATCATCCGATCGAGTTTTGATGATGCGCTAAAAAGCGAAAAGCTCAAACTCTTAGGTCAGCCTACGATTACACCGCATGAGGCTGCTGAAGGCAAGGGGCTGGAATATGAGGCGAGCTTCGACATCTTTCCGGACATACCGTTGGACACACTTGATCAATTGGAAATCGAACGGCCGACCTGTGGGATCACTGATGCGACAATTGACACCGTGATCGAGCGCCTTCGGGAACAGAAAAAAACGTGGCATGGTGTCGATCGCTGTATACAGGACCATGATCGTGTCACAATCCAGTTCGAGGGAAAGGTCGGGGAAGAAACGGCAACCGACGGACTGATCGAAAACTTTGCGGTGGTTATCGGGTCGAAGCAAATGATCCCCGGCTTTGAAGCTCATCTGCTTGGAGCGGAAAGCGGTGCCCATCTGAAGTTTGAAATTGAATTGGCGCCTGATTATGCCGACAAGAAATTGGCCGGCAAAACCGTCGAATTCGAGGTGGATGTGATTAAAACCGAAGAGGGCCGGTTACCCGAGATCGATAAGGCATTTTTTGAAGCGTTCGGTGTCGAAGATGGCCAATTGGATACTTTCCGCGCCGAAGTAAAATCCAGCGCCGAACACCAGATTGGGCAGGCAATCCGGCAGCGCCTCAAGACCGCAGTGATGAATGCATTGCATGAAAGAATTCCGGTCGTTGTACCCGATAGGATGGTTGAGCGGGAAATCGATCAATTAGTCGCCTCAGCCCAAGGCGCGGGCCGGGCACAAGAGGGTGAACTTCAAAAGATCCTTGTGCGCGATCAATGCCGGGAGCTGGCGAAACGGCGGGTAGCTTTGGGATTGATCATGAGCGAAATCAGCAATGTCGCTGAACTGAAAGCCGACCCAGCGCGAGTACGCTCTATAATAGAAGAGTTGGCTCAAAATTATCCGAAGCCGGAAGAGCTTGTCAATTTTTACAATGAGCGTCCGGAACGCAGACAGGCCATCGAACAGATGGATGTGGAGGACCAGGTTGTGGCCTGGGTGCTGGCGCGGGCGCGGGTAACAGATCGAACGTTCGGCTTCGATGAGCTGATGAACAGTCCTGAAAACCAACCCTCGGTGAGCTGACATGACCGACAGAGAGCGCATTTTCACTGAAACCCGGGCAACCGGCCTGGTTCCGATCGTTATCGAACAGACTGCACGGGGTGAACGCTCGTTCGATATCTATTCCCGCCTGCTTAAAGAGCGCGTGATCTTTCTGATCGGCCAGATTGAAGACTATATGGCGAACCTGATTGTTGCACAGCTTTTGTTTCTGGAATCGGAAAATCCGGACAAAGATATCCACTTATATTTGAATTCGCCGGGCGGGGCCGTGACCGCCGGTCTGGCGATATATGATACGATGCAGTTCATACAGCCGGACGTCAGCACCATGTGCATCGGCCAGGCAGCAAGTATGGGTGCTCTGCTGCTTGCTGGAGGCGCTTCCGGCAAGCGTTATTCGCTGCCGCATTCCCGCATGATGATTCACCAGCCTCTCGGTGGATTTCAGGGGCAGGCGAGTGATATCGATATTCATGCCCGAGAGATCCTCGCGGTTCGGGAAAGGCTCAACAAGATTCTGGCGAAGCATACCGGTCAACCGTTAGAGAAAATACAGGCTGATACCGATCGCGATAATTTCATGAGCGGAACGGAAGCAGCGGAGTACGGTCTTGTTGATCAGGTCCTGGCCGACCGGGCATCGGTCAGTTCGACGTAGAAAAGGGTGCGGGTGGCACGAGGCTGTCCGAGAATAGCGGTCGTAGCGAAGGCGGGCCGCATAGATCAGTCTGTTCTCGGACAGCCTCCTGGAGTTTCTTCAGGGACAGAATATCCTAAAATTGAAACCAGGGGTAATTTATGGGATATAAGGACATTAAGACTTGCATGAAACAAAAAAAGCAGGCAAGGTAGCTAATAAAATTGAGCTGGTGAGAAGAGGTCGAACATGAGCAACGATAAGTCGGGCAAAGAGAGTGACGGGAAGCTGCTGTACTGCTCGTTCTGCGGGAAAAGTCAACACGAAGTCAGAAAACTCATCGCAGGGCCTTCCGTATTTGTTTGCGATGAGTGCGTAGATCTCTGTAATGACATCATTCGAGAAGAGCTCCAGGATAACGGCTCTGCGGGCAGTGACGAGCTGCCTAAGCCAAAGGATATCAAGGGCGTTCTGGATGAATACGTCATTGGCCAGGAGGCTGCCAAGAAAGTTCTGGCGGTCGCAGTCTATAATCATTATAAGCGGCTTCGAGCACAAAGGAAGAAGGATGATGTCGAGCTGGCCAAAAGCAATATTCTGCTGATTGGCCCAACCGGATCGGGCAAGACATTGCTGGCGGAAACACTGGCAAGGCTTTTGGATGTCCCGTTTACGATTGCCGATGCAACGACGCTGACCGAAGCGGGCTATGTTGGTGAAGACGTTGAAAATATCATCCAGAAAATTCTGCAAAAATGCGACTATGATGTTGAAAAAGCCGAATCAGGTATCGTTTATATCGATGAAATCGATAAGATATCAAGGAAGTCCGACAACCCTTCGATCACTCGGGATGTATCGGGAGAGGGCGTTCAGCAGGCGCTGTTGAAGCTTATCGAAGGTACGATCGCTTCTGTACCGCCGCAGGGTGGCCGCAAGCATCCGCAACAGGAATTTTTGCAGGTCAACACGGGAAACATCCTGTTTATCGTCGGAGGTGCTTTTTCCGGTTTGGACAAGGTGATTCGCGCGCGTTCTGAAAAAGGCGGCATTGGTTTTTCCGCCGACGTAAGAAGCAAGGATGAAGCCCGGAAAGTGGGTGAGATTCTCGCTGACGTTGAAGCGGAAGACCTGATCAAATATGGACTGATTCCGGAATTCGTGGGGAGGCTCCCGGTTATCGCAACACTTGAGGAGTTGGATGAAGTTGCGTTGGTGCAGATTTTGACAGAGCCTAAGAATGCCCTGGCCAAGCAATATGCACGGCTTTTCGAGATGGAAGGGTGTGAGCTTGAATTTCGGGAAGACGCGCTGCATGCAATTGCGAGGAAAGCCATGGAGCGCAAAACCGGAGCACGGGGGCTGCGGACGATCCTGGAGCATGTCCTGCTCGATACCATGTACGAACTGCCGTCGAACCATAACATCACCAAGGCGGTGATCGATGAGAGCGTCATAGAAGGTGAAACACCGCCGTACCTCATTTACGAAAACAATGATAAACAGTGCGCTTCGGCCGATTGACAAGCGTCCTTGATTACCCGGGACCGCCCCCTCCTGGCCGCACAGTCATCGGGCATTCTGCTCCAAAGCGCTCGCGCGCCGAATTGCCGGTTTCGGTGTTGTTGGCGCGAGCCCGGAATACCAGCGTTGTGCCTATCCATCCGGGGGAACGAATGTTCGCTTGACGCTGTCCTTGCCTCCACTTCACCCGCCCATGCTGCCGGCTGACCTCTACGATTTCATCGATAACAAGCAAGTGGCGCAAGGGTGAACCGTTGCACGTTGGCTGATGCGACAATCAGTGTCGGTAGGGTGGCAACGCTGGTTCCTGATTATTCTCTACCTTGTAATACCTCCGATCAGCCCCCATTATTAGCGTGACGCGATTAATTTAGAAGTTCCTTATGAAATCGAATACTCTTACCAAAATTGAAGAATCTGGCGGTTTGGTGCCGGTGTTGCCGTTGCGCGATGTCGTGGTTTATCCTCATATGGTCATACCGTTATTCGTTGGTCGCAGCAAATCGATCGAAGCATTGGATGTTGCCATACGCGAAAACAACCAGATTCTTCTGGTTGCGCAAAAGAATGCAGAGGTTGATGACCCTGCTTTCGATGACTTGCACCAGGCGGGAACACTGTCCAATATCCTTCAGTTGCTCAAACTTCCCGACGGGACGGTCAAAGTGCTCGTCGAAGGAAGCCAACGCTGTATCGTTAAAGGTTATCAGATGGCGGAAGGCTATTGTTCAGCCAGCATCCTGCCTTTGCTTGATGAGTTGGTCTTGGGTGATCAAGAGGTTGAAGTCCTTACCCGGACAGTCACGACGACATTCGACCAGTATGTCAAGCTGAACAAAAAGATCCCGCCCGAGGTGCTCAATTCATTGGCCGGCATCGATGATCCCAGCCGCTTGGCGGATACGATCGCCGCCCACATGACACTCAAAATCGAAGATAAGCAATCCATCCTTGAAATGAGTGATATTGCGCTACGCCTGGAAACTTTGATGAGACTCATGGATAGCGAGGTCGATCTCCTCGAAATGGAGAAAAAGATCCGAGGGCGCGTGAAACAGCAAATGGAGAAAAACCAGCGAGAGTACTACCTCAATGAACAAATGAAGGCGATCCAGAAGGAATTGGGTGAAATGGACGATGTGCCGAACGAGATCGAAGAGCTCGCTGAAAAAATCAAAAAGGCAGGGATGCCGAAGGAGGCCAGAACGAAAGCCGAGGCTGAATTGAACAAACTCAAGTTGATGTCACCGATGTCAGCTGAAGCGACGGTCGTTCGGAATTACATCGACTGGATGGTCAGTGTGCCATGGAAAAAACGAACCAAGATCCGGCATGATTTAAAAAAGGCGGAAGCGGTGCTTGAAGCCGATCATTACGGGCTCGAAAAAGTCAAAGAACGCATTCTGGAATACCTGGCTGTGCAGCAGCGCGTCAATAAATTGAAAGGCCCCATTTTGTGCCTGGTCGGTCCGCCCGGCGTCGGAAAAACATCCCTGGGTCAATCCATTGCGCGGGCAACCAATCGAAAATATGTTCGGATGTCGTTGGGCGGAGTGCGCGATGAAGCTGAAATTCGGGGGCATCGTCGAACCTACATCGGCTCCCTGCCGGGCAAGATTCTGCAAAACCTGAGCAAGGTAAAAACACGCAACCCACTGTTATTGCTGGATGAAATTGATAAAATGGCGATGGATTTCAGGGGCGATCCTGCATCGGCATTGCTTGAAGTGCTCGATCCGGAGCAAAATAACAGTTTCAACGATCACTATCTCGAAGTGGATTTTGACCTATCCGAGGTGATGTTCGTTACGACTGCCAACACCCTGAATATACCCGCTCCATTGCTGGATCGAATGGAGGTCATTCGACTGGCCGGCTATACGGAGGATGAAAAGGTCCATATTGCCACCCGCTACTTGATCCCCAAACAAATCAAGGAGAACGGTCTCAAGGAAGACGAAATTCATTTCAGCGAATCGGCCATCCAGGGGATTGTCCGGTTTTATACGCGCGAGGCAGGTGTCAGGAGCCTTGAGAGGGGAATATCGAAAATCTGTCGAAAAGTGGTGAAGGATCTGCTGCTCAAGCCAACGACGAGGAAGACCTCGATCACCTTGCGAAATTTGGAAAATTACCTTGGTGTTCGGCGTTATCGCTACGGTCAGGCGGAAGAAAATGACCGGGTTGGTTTGGTTACCGGGCTTGCCTGGACGGAAGTCGGTGGTGAATTGCTGACGATCGAAACAGCCATCGTACCGGGCAAAGGCAAGATATTGCGGACCGGGAAGCTGGGTGAAGTCATGAAGGAGTCGATCCAGGCAGCGGAAACTGTCGTGCGCAGCCGCGCAGAGGCGTTGGGCATCAATCCCGAGGTTTTCGAAAAGCACGATATTCATATCCATGTACCGGAAGGCGCAACGCCGAAGGATGGCCCGAGTGCCGGTGTTGGAATGTGTACGGCCATGGTGTCAGCCTTGACCAAAATACCGGTTCGCTCGGATGTTGCAATGACCGGGGAAATTACATTGCGGGGAGAGGTCCTGCCAATCGGCGGCCTGAAAGAGAAGCTGCTGGCGGCACATCGCGGAGGAATTGCAACGGTATTGATTCCCCAGGAGAACGAAAAGGATCTGGCTGAAATTCCCAAGAATATCAAGCAGAATCTTGACATAAGGCCGGTCAGATGGATCGACGAGGTGTTGGACGCGGCTCTGCAGTATATGCCGACACCGCTTGACAAAGACACATCGGTCCACCCGGACCAGGATAAGAAGTCGGTCCGCAAAGGACAATCGCTTACAGCGCATTAAGGTGATTGCCGGAAAAGAACCTACCGGATTGCGCCGGATTTTTGTTCGTATTCAAGGCGCGACAGCAGGCACATAGTGGGCTATGTAACTGATGTCGCAACGCAGAAGACGGACAAAAAGACCAGCAAGGTAGTAGTAAGTTCTTTGATAAAAATCACCTAAATACAAACATCGGGAGGATAACATGGGGTTTTTGCGTGGCAAACGTGTTTTGATCGTCGGTTTGGCCAGCAATCGGTCGATTGCTTGGGGTATTGCACAAGCCATGAGCAGGGAAGGGGCGGAACTGGCGTTTACCTACCAGAACGAAAAACTCAAAGGACGCGTCGAGAAGCTGGCAGCCGAGTGTGGTTCAAGCATCACGACCGAATGTGACGTCAGCCGCGACGATCAGATCGAAGCCGTATTCGACCATCTGGCGACCCGATGGGACGGTCTGGACGGCATCGTTCATTCGGTTGCTTTTGCGCCGCGTGAAGCCCTTGAGGGATCTTACGTGGATTCAGTGACGCGTGAGTCGTTCGGAATTGCTCACGATATCAGCTCATACAGTTTTGCGGCGCTTGCCAAAGCAGGCAGGAAGATGATGGCCGGCAGAAATGGAGCTTTGCTGACGCTTAGCTATCTGGGAGCCGAGCGCGTCATTCCGAATTATAACGTGATGGGTGTCGCCAAAGCCAGCCTCGAGGCCAACGTGCGCTATATGGCTGCCTCGTTGGGGCCCGAAGGTATTCGCGTCAATGCCGTTTCTGCCGGCCCGATCCGAACACTTGCTGCAGCCGGAATCAGTAATTTTCGTGAGATGTTGAGCAAGGCCGCTGACGCGGCTCCCTTGCGAAAGAACGTCACCATCGATGAGGTGGGCAATGTCGCAGCCTTCTTGTGCTCTGATCTGGCTTCCGGCATCACCGGGGAAATAACTTACGTGGATGCCGGTTACAACATTACCGGCCTGGCGAACGGCTGACAGCTTGCCCGGAGCGACTACCCAAAAAAAGGAAATGCCGCCGCCCCTCAGAGCGCGGGCTTCTCGCCTGCAGGCGAGAAGCCCGCGCTCTGAGGGGGGGTCTGACTCGGCGTGTTTTATTAATTCTTCTGTTCGATGACCGTCACATCGGCCTCACTGCGCAACTGGGAGATTAAGGAGTTAAACAGCGCCTGTCCCTCGGCGTTCGCTAATTGAGCCTTCACCGCTTCGCGTTTTTTGGCATCTACTTTTGACATGCCGCCGTCTTTGACGGCCACCAGATTGACGACGGCCTGATCGCCGTTCGGCAGTGCAACGAGAACGGGGGTCGACTGCCCCTCCTGCGGCTTTGCGGCCTCGAATACCGCCTGTACCAACGCCCACGATAACCCACTGCTTTTCGCCCTTTTTATCGGCGCCGGTTTTTCGGGTTTAAGGTCATTGGCCGCTGCGAGCTCTTCCAAAGATTGGCGTTGTTTCAGCTGTTGATACAGCTTTTTCGCCTGTTCATGCGCTTGTTTTCTGGCATTTTCCAATCGTATTGCCTCGATGATCTGTTGCCGCACGTCGGCGAGCGGCTTGGTTTCAGCGGGAAAATGTTCGCTGATACGCAGCACGATGAGGCGGTCTGAACCAATCTCGATCGGCTCACTGTTATGGCCGCTGAGGACCTCTTCAATGAAAGCCGCTTGACGCACTGCTGCTTCGGTGGCAATATCATCGCCCTTATCGTGGGTAAATGGACCTGTTCTCTTTATCGTAAGGTCCAGCGCCTGGGCTGCTGTTTCAATACTGTCAGGATGCTCGTAGCTTAATTCAGCCAAGGTTTCGCCAGCCTGGTAAAACATGTTCTCCGCTTCCTGAAGCTGATAGACTTTTTTCACCTCTTCCTTAACGTCAGCAAACGGTTTTGTCCTGCCGGGTTCGAGTTCCGTAATTTTGATCAGGTGAAACCCGAAAGATGTTTTCACCGGCTCGGAGACTTCGCCTTCAGACAGCGCAAAAGCCGCTTCGTCGAAATTCTTTTCCATAATGCTGCGCGTAATCAGTCCCAGATCGCCGCCGTTATTGGCGGACATGGCATCGTCGGAGAGCTCCCGAGCCACCACAGCAAAATCCTCACCGTCTTGTATCCGTTGTTTGGCCCGATTGATTTTCTCCTGCGCCGCCTTGAGTGCCTCCGGATCGGCCTGAGGTGAAACAGCAGCCAGTATGTGACTGACTTTCCGCCGTTCTTCAGTTGTATAGACATCTTTTTGTTCTTCGTAAAAGGCACGCAACTCTTCTTCGGTCGGGTGAACATCCCGCGCCAGATCTTCAAGGTTCAGCTCCAGAAATTCGACGGTCACACGTTCGGGTGTTTGAAACGACGACACATGTGTTTGGTAGTATTGCTCTATTACTTCATCATTGACCGGAGCGTCGGATGGTTTGGCTGAGATCAAGACATACTCGATCGTCCGCTCCTGATCGAAAAGACGAAAGAATCGGTCGAGCTGGTAGTCAGTCACGAAACCGGAGGCGGTAACGCCGCGCTGATATTGCTCCATTTCCAGGGCCTTGCGCACCTGTTCCGTAAATTCGGGCGAGGATTTGCGTTGGGATGAAAGAATCAGCTTATATTTTTCTTTATCAAATTTTCCGTCTGTCTGAAAATAATTCATGGACTGAATGAAGTCGCGGACTGACGAATCGGTCACGACGATACCCAGCTCTTTAGTCGCCTGCAACAGAACTTCATCACGGATCAGACGATCAAGTGCCTGCTTCCTCAGTTGCTGTTCGTCGAACTGAGTAACGTCGGCAAGATTCTGCGCAACCTGTTCGTAGGCGCGATTGACATCGCGCTGGAAAAATTCCCGGTCGCCGACGACGGCGACGGGCATTTCTTTGCCTGTATCGAAATAGTTCTGGATGCCCCACAGGGCAAACGGTACGGCGATCAGGATTAAAATGACCCACGCGAAAACACCTTGAGCCCGCTCTCGAATCGCTTGTAGCATACGCTAACAACCCTTTATATCAATTTAATTAACAATGGATTATTGGAGAGAATGAATCAGTAACTTCTCAAAAAGCCGGGACATTTCCGGTTTGCGCTGCCCCGGATTATCATGAGAACATACATGAATAACGCATAAAAAAACCTCGAACCGGCGCGGTCTCGAGGTCTTTTTACTTCTGTACAGTGGCGGAGTGGACGGGACTCGAAC
>DEII01000224.1 GCA_002352385.1 Methylococcaceae bacterium UBA2778
GCGCGGGAGGCAGGTTACGCCCACAATGAAAGGACTATGGTTGCAATTAGGATAGTAAGAATTAGCTGGTTAAGAATCATTGAGCGATATTTCCGGGCCTTTAGCATCTAACGCCGCATTCAGCGGCTTATCCGCTGATAATTCTTTGTTAAGTAGTGACTTCATCCATACATCAATTTCATATGCTCTTTCCTTAGGTTCTTGTGGATGAGAAACTAGACTAAATAAAACATCGTCAAACTTGGTGTTGCAAGCCGCAAGTAGTGCCATCATGGGAAAAAATAATTTTTTAAAATAACAGTTCATAGCTACCAGAATATATGACGTCTCGTAATCAGGCACAGCAGAGCAATTCTACCGCGATTCAAGCGTGGCTTTCCACGCCTTCTCAAGTTTTTTCGGCGACACCGGATAAGCCGTTTTCAATGTCTGGGCGAAGAGCGAGACGCGAAATTCTTCCAGGCTCCAGCGAAATTCGTCCAGTTCCGGCGCGGGCGCGGCATGATCCTTCTGTTCTTTCAGGCTGTTCCAGTAGCGGTTCCAGAAGGGCAGCAGCTGCGCCAGCTTTTGTCGGTCACGCTGCCTGTCATAGGCCGACTTGTCGACACGGTAGGCGATTGCTTGCAGGTAGCGGGGCATCTCCTTCAACCGGGCATAAGGCGTTCGGGTCAGGAAGCCGGCATGGATCAGCAGTTGGAGCTGCTCGGTCACGTCATGGACGAGCGCCTCCTGTTTCGGCAGCGGCTCCAGCTGTTTTATGATCCGGCGATACTCCTGCAGCACTTCGGCCACGCTGCGACCTGTTTCATTTGCCAGCGCCAAGAGATGGCTTTTGCCGGCATCCAGCCGAGCGACAAACGCTTTATCTGAGCGTATCGGCTCGTTATCATCGACAAAAAGGGTGCCGATGATCAGGCTGAGCATATCCTCCCGGAGGTCGGCCTTTTCATCGGAGTCGGCAGAAAGAAACGGGTGCGCGGGAAGGGCGTTGTAGAGCCGTTCCTCCGCAACCCCGATCGGCAGGTTTTTTTTCAGGTATTTGGTTTCTTTTCTCAGCGTGATCTGAAACAGGCGAATCAGCCCTTTTCTGTGCTGCGCCTCGGCTTCCCTCTCGGTGTCGAAGATTTTGACCCCGACGGTCGTCCCTTCGTCGATCAGGGCCGGATAGCCGGCGAAGCCGCTGCCGTCTCGCTCCTCGGCATAGCGTTCGGGCAGGTCGCCGAAATCCCATTGCGTGCTGCCGGTTCCAAGCAGCGCCTCGGCGGCGAGGTCGTCGAAGGCTTCGCCCGCCTGTTCTGCGTATCGCTGCTTCAACGCCGACAGATCCCGGCTCTCGGCGACCGTTTGACCCGCACCATCGACAATCCGAAAATTCATTCGCAGATAGTCGGGCAGGGCATCGCCGCGCCAAACATCGTGGGGCAGCGTGATCTGGGCGATCTCGCGCAGTGCAGCAGCGAGTGCCCGATGCAGCGAGCCTGTGCGGGAGGAGAAGCGCGCCAAACAGCGGTCGGCGCAATCCGGAGCGGGAACGAAATTTCGGCGCAGCGATTTGGGCAGCGATTTGATCAGGGCGATCACTTTCTCGCGCAGCAGTCCCGGCACCAGCCAGTCGAACGGCTCCGGGGGCAGTTGATTCAATTGATGGATCGGGATGATCACTGTCACGCCATCTTCCGGATGGCCCGGTTCGAATCGGTAGCTCAACGGCAGGGTCAATGCATCGACAACTATTTCATCGGGAAAGTTTGCGCCATCGACGGCCAGGGCATCCTGTCGGGTCAGTGCGGCGCGGGTCAGGAACAGCAGCTCCGGCTGCTTTTTCTCCGCCTGTTTGCGCCAGCGGTCGAAGGTGACGCCGTTGACGACATGATTGGGAATCCGCTCGTCATAGAATTGGTAGAGCCACTCTTCATCGGCGATCAGATCGATCCGCCGCCCCTTGTGCTGAATCGTGCCCACCGATTCCAACAGGGCTTGATTATGACGAAAGAAGGGGGCATTGGAATCGTAATCCTGATTGACCAGCGCGCAGCGGATGAACAACTCCCTGGCGCCGGCGGGATCGATGCGCTCATACGGAACCTTGCGCCGGTTCTCCAGCACCAGGCCGTAAAGGGAAATCCGCTCATAGACCGCGGCGCGGGCCGCCTTGCGCTCCCAATGCGGTTCATGATGCTGCTTTTTGATCAGGTGCGCTGCCGACTGCTCGACCCAGGCCGGATCGATCGCTGCCACGTGACGGCCATAGACGCGCGTCGTTTCGACCTGTTCGCCGGCCACGATCCATTTCGGTTTGGTCGTGAACTGGCCGGAGCCCGGGTGGATGTAGAACTTGAGGTTTCTGGCGCCGAGGTATTCCGACTGTTCCTGCTTAAAACCGATGTTGGACGACAGGCCCGTCAGCAGCGCGCGATGGATCTTGTCGTATTCGGCGGCCACCTGATTGGGTCTCATGCCCAGTTCGCCCTTGATGATCTGAACGATCTGCCGATGGACATCCTGCCATTCACGCATCCGCAGAAAAGCAAGAAATTGTTCGCGGCACCAGGCGCGCAGCTTGGAATTGGACAACTGTTTCTGTTGCTCCTGGAACGTACGCCATAGATTGACGAAGCTCAGAAAATCGGACCGTTCCGCTTTGAATCGGGCATGTGCCTGATCGGCCGCTTGGGCGCGCTCGATGGGCCGCTCTCTCGGGTCCTGCACACTGAGTGCCGCCACGATGATCGACACTTCGGTGAGGCACTGTTCCTGCTCTGCCGCCACCAGCATACGCCCCAGGCGCGGGTCGAGGGGAAGGCGCGCCAGCGTGTGGCCGATCGCGGCCAGCTTCCGCTGCTCGTCGATGGCGTTCAACTCGTGCAGCAGCTGCAAGCCGTCGCGAATCATTCGATGGTCCGGCGGCTCCACGAATGGGAACCGGTCGATATCGCCAAGTCCCAGCGTCTTCATCTGCAGAATTACTGCCGCCAGATTGGTGCGCAGAATTTCCGGCTCGGTATAGAGCGGCCTCGATTCATAATCTTCCTGTGAGAACAGGCGGATGCAGATCCCCGGGCCGAGCCGGCCGCAGCGCCCGGCCCGTTGGTTGGCGCTGGCCTGAGAGATTTTTTCGATCGGCAGGCGCTGCAGCTTGCTGCGGTGGCTGTAGCGGCTGATGCGGGCATGGCCGGTGTCGATCACGCCGTGAATGCCGGGAACGGTTAGGGAGGTTTCGGCCACATTGGTCGCTAATACGATGCGCCGGTGCGGATGGGGTTTGAAGATGCGCGCCTGCTCCCTCGTACTAAGGCGTGAATAGAGCGGCAGCAGTTCGGTATGTGCCGGGTGATGCTTGCGCAGCGACTCGGCCGTTTCGCGTATTTCACGCTCGCCGTTCAGAAAAATGAGAATATCGCCCGTTTGATCGCGATGCAGCTCATCGACCGTATCGACGATCGCCTGCTGCAGGTCGCGCGCCGTTTCGTCCTCCTCGTCGCCCTGCACCGAGCGGTAGCGGATGTCGACCGGATAGGTGCGGCCTGAGACTTCGATGATCGGCGCATCGTTGTAATGTTTGGCGAAGCGTTCGGGATCAATGGTTGCCGAGGTGATGATCAGCTTGAGATCCGTCCTTTTCGGCAGCAGCCATTTCAGATAGCCGAGCAGAAAATCGATGTTGAGGCTGCGCTCATGTGCTTCGTCGATGATCAGGGTGTCATATTGATCGAGAAACGGGTCAGACCGGACCTCGGCCAGCAGGATGCCGTCGGTCATCAGCTTGATCAGTGATTCGGCTTTGGTTTCGTCGTAAAAGCGGATCTTATATCCCACCGCCTGCCCGATCGGTTGACCGAGTTCTTCGGCGATCCGGGCCGCGACGCTGCGCGCGGCGATGCGCCGTGGCTGGGTGTGGCCGATCAAGCCGGCACGGCCGCGCCCCGCGGCGAGGCATATTTTTGACAACTGGGTGGTTTTGCCGGAGCCGGTTTCGCCGCAGACGATGACCACTTGGTGCGCTTCGATGGCGCGGGCGATCACATCCTTCTTGTCGGCGACCGGCAAATCGGGGAAGGTCAATGGCGGCACGCCGGCGTCCCGCGCTTTTCTTTGTGCCGTCGATCGTTCGATGCGGTCCGCAAGCCGCGCCACAGCCTCAGCGACTTCACGCCCGGCTTTCAGGTCGCTGCGTATTTTTCGGAGCGCGTTGCCAAAGGCATGCTGATCTTTGCGCAGGCATTGCGTTATCGCCTGCCCGCACTCGCGAACGGCTTGATCCAAGGGATATGTCGTGCTCACTGCGTTAAGCGCGATAGAAGACAGGAAAGCGCTGAAGCGCAAACGATATGGCCGGCTGATCCGCTTGCGGTGGTTTCATCGCTTCGGTATGGCGGCCGAGCTGGTGCAAATCATGATCGACGAGCACGATTTTTTGCCGCAATAAAGGCGCTGTGAGGCACATAGAGCAGCTCGGCCAGCTTTCTGACCAGATACTCTTCGTATTTGTCCAGCTGATGATCGGCGAAAGCGACTCGCCAAAGCGATTCGATCACCTGGGTTTTCTGCTCGAGGTTGAAAGCTTTGTTGATCAATGAAGTAAACTGGTAGTCGTCCGTTGCCTGTTTGACCTGCTCTTCGGCCATGGCGATCACGCCTTTGGCCTCTTCAGCGGACAAAGTGAAGCGCTCGCAGATCGATTGAATGATGACGTCACGCTCCTCATCCTTGATTGCATCATCGATGCGCATCATCTCGACAAGAAGCGCCGCAGTCGCAATCTGCACTGCGCGTTCCGAAACCGCGGCGCCGGTCGGTCCGGCGCTGGCTATATTCTTATCGTAAAATTGTTTGATCAGTTCCAACATGGCGTATCTCGAAAAGGAAAATGCTCATTATTATACAACCGCTCATCGGTAGAATTTGTCTTGGGCGGATTGCGGTGAAGCGCGGTTTTCGATTCTTCGGACGAGCCTTTGCGATGTCTGTCAGTCGGCCGCACCGTCAACCGATAACCGTGAACGGCTATCTAAAAACTTCTCGAGGCGTCTGACGCCTTCTTTGAGGTTCTCAATGGATGTTGTATAAGCAAAACGCAGATAGTGCTCGGCGGCATTGATGCCGAAATCTTTGCCGGGGGTGACCGCAACAGCCGCCTCTTCTAACAGCTCTGTGGCAAATCGGCTGCTGTCGCGCGAAAATCGACTGCAATCGGCATAGATGTAGAATGCACCGCGCGGCCTCGAGGGGATGCGAAAGCCAAGACGCAATAGTTGACCATGCAAGTAATCACGCCGTCGCCGAAATTCGCAGCGCCTTTCCTCTGTCTCCTTTTCAGTTTCCGGGTCGAACGCGGCCACAGCCGCATATTGAGAATGGGTCGGCGCTGCGATAAAAATGTTCTGGGCCAGTTTTTCGATGCGCTCGATCCAATCGTCAGGGACGACCAGCCAGCCGATACGCCAACCGGTCATGCCGAAATATTTGGAAAAACTATTGATGACAAAAACATTGTCGGTCATTTCGAGCGCGCTCACCGCCCGCTCGTCATATTCGAGGCCATGGTAGATCTCGTCGGAAAGCAGAAAGCCGGAGCGGGCATCGATCCAGCGAACGATGGCCTTCAACTCGGTTGGTGCGATCTGTGTTCCGGTGGGATTGGAGGGGGATGCAATCAAAGCACCGCACGTCTTTTCCGTCCAGTTGCGCTGAATGAGTTGACAGCTCAATTGGAAATCGGTCGTTGCGTCGACGGGAACCAGCTTGGGATCACCGTCGAACAGACAGACGAAATTGCGGTTGCAGGGATAGGCCGGGTCTCCCAGCATGATTTCGTCGCCTGGATTGACGAGAGCGCCCAGCGCCAGGAGCAAAGCTCCCGAAGCCCCGGGCGTAACGACGATTCGATCGCTCGACAGGGCGACATCGTACCGTTTTCGATACCAGGCTGCGATCGCACTGCGGAGTTCGGGCAGGCCCATCGCCGGCGTATATTTCACATCACCCGAACGGATGGCCTTCATTCCCGCATTGATGACCCGTTGCGGCGTTGGAAAGTCAGGCTCCCCGATCTCCATATGCACGACATGGCGGCCCTGCCGCTCGAGTTCCCTGGCCCGGGCCAAAAGCTCCATGACATAAAACGGATTGATCCGATTGATGCGTTCCGCTCCCGATATCATTCCGTATGCCTCCATGGGCTTGAAAACCAGCAGCGTCCGCGTCGAACGTGCCTCTAGGAGGCTGTCCGAGAATAGGCTGATCTACTGCGACCGAGCGTGATCGGCCAGATTTTCCGATCATTTTTGTTAAATAGACCCACTATTCTCCTCAAATGATCGAAAAATCTGACTCAATCAGTCTCGTTCTCGCTACGATCGCTATTCTCGGACAGCCTCTTAGCTTCCGCTTTCGGACTCAGGGACAGCCCCGCCGGTTTTTTTTGATGAAAACAGAAATGCGAAAAATAATAAGAATTTTATTATAATGTTAAGGTTTTAGTGTAACAAATGCTTGCGACATCCAGTCGTTTCTGATAAAAATCCCCGTTTTTCTCATCATGGTTAGGAGTTAATGGATGAGTGCTACTCAAAAAGCTGATGCGACGCTATTCAGTTTGTCACCTTATCCCATAAAAAAGGGCGAGGAATATATGAATGAGGCGCAAACAGAGCATTTCCGCGCTATTTTACAACATTGGAAAGGCAGTCTCATGCAGGAGGTCGATCGAACGGTCCATCACATGCAAGATGATGCGGCCAACTTCCCTGACCCGAATGACCGCGCCACGCAAGAGTCGGAGTTCAGCCTGGAACTGCGCACGCGCGACAGAGAACGCAAACTGATCAAGAAAATCGATGAGGCGCTGGCCAACCTGGAAACAGGCGATTACGGATATTGTGAATCATGTGGCGTCGAAATCGGAATACGGCGGCTCGAGGCCCGACCGACCGCAACGCTGTGTATCGACTGCAAAACACTCGATGAGATCCGCGAAAGACAGATGGGATAAAGCGCTTCCGGCAAGCCAATCGGTCGGTATGGAAGACCGGGAATGACACAATCATAAAGCATTCGGACGCTCACCCTATCGTTCGTTGTCGGGGTCGGTTTGCACCGTCGCCAACCGGTCCTCTGCATCTCGGCTCGCTCTATTCTGCGCTCGCCGGCTTTCTCCAGGCCCGATTCCGAAAGGGTGAGTGGATTATTCGAATCGATGACCTCGATCCCTACCGAACCGTACCTGGAGCCGGCGATGCAATACTCAGAACACTCGAGCGCTTCGGGCTGCATTGGGACGGTCCTGTACTATATCAAAGTCAGCGCTCGGAGGCGTATCGCCATGCATTGGACTTGCTGGACGAAAAGGGGCTGCTCTATCCCTGTGTCTGTACCCGAAAATCGATCCGTCGATCGGCAGGAGCGAACGCTCAACGGACCGCCGCCTATCCGGGTTTCTGCCGGGGAAAATATATCAGCCGGCATCAGCCGCATGCGCTCAGAATCAAAACAACCGCGAGGCCCATCTGCATCCACGATCAGCTGCAGGGATGCATCGAACAGAACCTGGCCGAACAGACGGGGGACTTTATCGTTCGGCGGCGCGATCAGGCCTATGCCTATCAATTGGCTGTCGTGATCGATGATCACGAGCAGAACATCACCGAAGTGCTGCGGGGAAGCGACTTGCTCGACTCCACGCCGCGGCAGGTCTATCTGCAGCAACTCCTCGAGCTGCCGACGCCGGATTACCTGCATGTGCCGGTGCTCGTCGATCAACGTGGAGACAAACTCAGCAAGCAGGCCTATGCACCACCGGTCGACGAAAAAAAACCGGCGCAGACGCTTTTCTTTCTATTGAACCGGCTCAACCAATCGCCGCCCTCGGAACTGAAAGAGGCGGCTCCGAGCGAACTGCTCGAATGGGCCCTAGCACATTGGGATGTTTCACGATTTCCCCGTGTGCGCTCGATCCCGCTCGAATCCGGCGAAGCCCGTCACGACTGCCACGGCATGATATGAATCGAGCGTTGGAGCAGAGAGACTCCCACGTGCTCTCCCACCTGAAGCGCGTTGCGGGTGACCACATGAGGGGGGCAGTCCATGTGCAATTTGGAACGCGTTCGTGAAACCTGAACGATCAGATTGGTGACCGCACCGACCCGCACGATTTCGATGATGTGCCCCTGCATCGCATTCTCTTTTTCGCCTTTTGATGGTCTGAGGCGGCTGTGCAGCAATATTCCGGTCGGCGGGATGCACCACCAGACCCGGTCGCCACCGGCGTATTCCTTCGCGTAGGCGGCCTCCAGTTGATATCCTTCCCAGGCCAGACGGGTAATTCCACGCTCAGGCATCTGCTCGATGACCCGCCCTTCGAACAGATTGCGCACATCGACCAGCCGCGCCACATTTGCGCTGTTGGGCCGTTCCAGAATCTCCCTGGGCGTGCCCTGCTGATAGGTTTTCCCCCCATGCAACACGCACATGCTGTCCGCCAGCATACAGGCTTCATCCAGATCATGAGTCACTAAGACAATCGGCAGGCTGACTTGCCGCACCAGCTGCATCATTTCCAGACGCAGCTTGCGCCGCGTTACCTGGTCGACCGCCGAAAACGGCTCGTCCAGCAGCAGGATCTCCGGGCGACGCGCCAATGCCCGAGCCAACGCCGCCCGCTGTTGCTGGCCGCCGGACAGAGTGGTCGGCAAACGATCCTCGAAGCCATCCAGATTGACCCGCTCGAGCAGATCCGCCGCTGCTGCTTTTCGCTCAGATTTGGCGACATCGCGGAGCGCAAGAGAAACATTGTCCAGCACCGACAAGTGAGGAAACAGAGCAAAATCCTGAAAAAGGAACCCGACCCGGCGTTGTTGCGGGGTCCGATCGATATGACGATCGGTGTCCAGCCAGATCCTGCCCGAACAGATGATCGATCCCCAGGCCGGACGATACAGTCCGGCAATACAGCGCAAAAGTGTCGATTTGCCGCTGCCGGAGGGTCCGACCAGTGCGAGCAGGTCGCCGGAGCCGCATGCGAGCTCCGCATCCAGCGGGATGTGTGTCTGCTGTCGGATGCGAACGCGCAGCCCGCTGTTTTTATCCGGATGATGCATGGGTGCTTATCGGTGCCGCGGCGGCTGTCGGGTGAACACATAGACCAGACTGACGGTCACGAAGGCGAAGATCAGCAGCAGCAGCGACATCACTCCGGCAGAGGCTTCATCGAAGGCCTGCACGCGATCATAGATGGCAATGGACAAGGTTCGCGTCTCCCCCGGAATGTTGCCGCCGACCATCAAAACCACGCCGAACTCTCCCATGGTATGAGCAAAACTCAACGCCAGGGCCGAAATGATGCCGGATCGCGCCAGCGGGAGCTCGATGCGCCAAAAGGTCTGCCAGTGGGACAGCCCGCTGCACCACGCCGCTTCCCGTAAACTGTGCGGAATCGCCTCGAATGCCCGCAGCATGGGCTGTACCGCGAAAGGAAAGCTGTAGATCACCGAAGCCAGCACCAGGCCGCTGAAAGAAAAAACCAGAGACTGCCCGGTCAACGATTCCAGCGCGCTCCCCAATACAGACTCACGCCCGAAAAAGAGCAACAGGTAATAGCCCAATACTGTCGGCGGCAGCACCAAAGGCAGCGCAACCACCGCTTCCAGCAGATGCTTGCCTTTGAACTCGCGCCAGGCAAGCGATCGGGCGACCAAGAGCCCCAAGACCAGAAGAATGGCAACGGTGCAGGCGGACAGCCGGAGCGACAGCGCAAAGGCGGTCCAATCCATGTGCGCCATTCATGCCCTCCGTGTCGGCATGTCATGCCGCCGCGTCACCGGCAATCCTTCGATCGTCTGCGGCGACAACCGGTCGGTTCATTCAGCAGGCGCATGGGAATCGGACTGCTCCTGCTGTCCGAACCCATGCGACGTCAGAATCGATTGGGCTTCCGAGCTTTGCAGATATTGGTAAAAGGCTCTGGCGGCTTCGCTGCTGTTCTTGAGCAATACCATTTTTTGCTTCAGCGGCCGATAAAGCGCATCGGCAACAGGCAGAAAAACGCCCCTGCGTGCAAAAACCGGAATGGATGCGATCGCGAGCGGAAAAATCGCTGCATCGGCGGACCCGGATAGGCCATATTGCGCAGCCTGCAGCGCGTTCTCGCCTGTTACTACATACGGCTTCACGAACTCCCACACGCCGGCCTTGCGCAAGGCCTCCACTGCGATCGCTCCATAGGGCGCCGTTTCCGGATTGGCAATCGCCAACCGCTGCAATCGCTTTTCTTCGACCGCTTTCTCAATAAAAGTGAGATCGGCTGTCAGCCGAACCTCGGAACGGTTGGGTTTGAATACGGCCAAGCGGCCCAGCGCGTAGACGACGCCATCGCCTTGCGTCAACGAGCGGGCGGCCAGGCGTTCGACCGATACCTTATCCGCGCTCAGAAACAGTTCGAAAGGCGCGCCCTGGATGATCTGCCGCATCAGGTTGCGCGATGAGCCGAATGTCAGCCGAATTCGATGGCTGCCGGTACGCTGAAATCGATCGCTGAGCTCCCGCATCGCGTAGGTCAGGCTTGCCGCAGCGGCTACGCCGGCATCATCGGCGAGGGTGGGGAAAGGTGCTATAATGCAGCCGACCAGGATGACAACAGGCAAAATGATGGTCAAGGTATCTCCTGGGTTAACCGCCGGGAGCGGATTGAAACAAACAAACCATGACAGATTACAAGTTAACCCACCTGAAAGAGCTGGAAGCGGAAAGCATCCATATTATACGGGAGGTCGCCGCCGAATTCGAAAAGCCGGTGATGCTCTACTCCATCGGCAAGGATTCGGCGGTGATGCTGCATTTGGCGATGAAGGCCTTCTACCCGGGCAAACCACCTTTTCCGCTCATGCATATCGACACCACCTGGAAGTTCCACGAGATGATCGAGTTTCGCGATCGGCATGTCAAGGATTTGGGACTGGAGTTGATCGTCCATATCAATCAGGAAGGCGTCGAACAGGGGATCGGCCCGTTCACCCATGGCAGTAAAAAACATACCGATGTGATGAAAACCGAGGCGCTGAAGCAGGCTTTGGACAAATACGGTTTCGATGCCGCCTTTGGTGGTGCCCGCCGGGACGAGGAAAAGTCGCGGGCCAAAGAGCGCGTCTACTCGTTCCGCGACAAAAACCACCGCTGGGACCCGAAAAACCAGCGCCCGGAACTGTGGAACGTTTATAATGGCAAAATCAACAAGGGCGAGAGCATTCGCGTCTTTCCGCTCTCCAACTGGACCGAGCTCGATGTCTGGCAATATATCCACCTCGAAGAGATTCCCATCGTACCGCTCTATCTCGCCAAAAGAAGGCCTGTTGTCACCCGCGACGGCGTCATGATCATGGTCGATGACGACCGCATCCCGCTCGAGCCGGGGGAGGAGCCGGAGATGAAAATGGTTCGTTTCCGCACACTGGGCTGCTATCCCCTGACCGGGGCGGTCGAGTCGAGCGCGGTCACCCTGCCGCAGATCATCCAGGAAATGCTGCTGACCAAGCATTCGGAACGGCAGGGCCGGGTGATCGATTACGACCAGGCCGGCTCGATGGAAGAGAAGAAGCGGGAAGGCTACTTTTAGATTTAATCCTCCTAGATTTAATCCTCTTGCTCCGCCGCAGACCTGCTTTTGCCGCCGAGTCATCCCGGCTTGCGGTCGGCTGCTTACGGGCGTTGCACCAACAGAACAACATTCGAAGCGATTCACTCACATGTCCCACCAATCAGAACTCATCAGTACGGATATCGATGCCTATCTTGCGCAGCACGAACGCAAAGAACTGCTCAGGTTCCTGACTTGCGGCAGTGTCGACGACGGCAAGAGTACGCTCATCGGGCGTTTGTTGCATGACTCGAAAATGATCTATGAAGATCAGCTGGCGGCGGTCAAAGCCGACAGCCTGAAGTCCGGAACGACCGGCGGCGACGTCGACCTGGCTCTGCTCGTGGATGGTCTGCAGGCGGAACGCGAGCAAGGCATCACCATCGATGTGGCCTACCGCTATTTCTCCACCGCCCGGCGCAAATTCATCATCGCCGATACGCCCGGACACGAACAGTACACCCGCAACATGGCGACAGGTGCTTCGACCTGCGATCTGGCGATCATCCTGATCGATGCCCGCAACGGTGTGCTGACCCAAACCAGGCGTCACAGCTTCATCGTCTCGCTGCTCGGCATCAAGCATGTTCTGGTCGCCATCAACAAAATGGACCTGGTCGGCTACAGCGAGGCGGCGTACAACGCCATCAAGCACGATTATCAGGCTTTTTCCAGCAAACTCGACATCGAAGACATCCGTTTTATTCCAATGTCGGCATTGAAAGGCGACAACGTCGTCAATCCGAGCGAGCGGATGCCCTGGTACGGCGACAGACCGCTGATGTCCATCCTCGAAACGATCGAAATCGCCAGCGACCGTAATTTCGACGATATGCGGTTGCCGGTGCAGTATGTCAACCGGCCCCATCTCAATTTTCGCGGCTATTGCGGTACGCTTGCGGCGGGCATCATCCGCAAAGGGGACGCGGTTATGGCGCTGCCCTCCGGCAAAATCAGCACCGTCAAATCCATCGTTGCCTACGACGGTGAGTTCGATGAGGCGTATCCTCCCATGGCGATCACTGTGACATTGGCGGACGAAATCGACGTCAGCCGCGGCGATATGTTGGTCCACGTGGACAATGTGCCGACGGTGAATCAGATGTTCGATGCGACGATCGTCTGGATGACCGAGCAATCGATGGTGCCGGGCAGGCAATATTACATCAAACAGGCAACCCGGACCGTCACCGGATCGGTCTCCAGGATTCATTACCGGACCGATGTCAATACACTGGAGCACTATGCAGCCGATCTGCTGCATCTCAATGAAATCGGCCTGTGTGAAGTCACATTGAATGCGCCCATCGCCTTCGACCCTTACAAAAGGAGCAAAGGCACCGGCTCGTTCATCATCATCGACCGCCTCACCAATGTCACCGTCGGCGCCGGAATGATCGTCGGCCTCGCCCAGCGCGACCGTGAAACGCGCCGGGTCACAGAGGATGAGCGTGCCGCCCGGTTCGCGCAGAAAGCGGTGACGCTCTGGTTGCGCGGCGCCGACAAAACCGAGGTTGCCTATCGCCTGGAACGCATCCTGTTCGATACCGGCCACGCCAGCACCGTCATCGACGATGCGACGCTGTCAGCGCACGCACAGCAGATCGCCGGACAACTCAATCATGGGGGGCTGATCTGCCTCTGCTGCCTCGATGCGGCTCCCGAAGAAGGTGATGAACAAAATCTTTTCGTTTCCACGGATGAGATGAGCCCGGATGAGATCGTCGCTTTGTTGAAGGATCGGGGCATCCTGCAGCATTGAGGCTGGGGGATAATCGTAGGTTGGGCAAAGGTCGACAGGCCGTGCCCAACATCGGCCTGCGACCCTATTTCGTCGCTTGACGATGATAATATTTGCCATACCGCTGCCGATAGGCTTCCGGCCACAAGACGCCTTCCTGCGCATCGATCTCAACCAGTATCGCTCCGGAATGGGCGGTGTCGAGGACCTCTGACTGCAACCGGCCGAGACGCCTCATCACCGATTTGGAAGGAAAGCCATAGCGGTTGCGATAGCCTGCCGGCACCAAAGCGTAGCGGGGCATCACGGCCTTTAGGAAGGCGACGGTCGAAGAGGTATTGCTGCCATGATGCGGAAGCACCAGCACGTCGCTGGCCAATGCCTCCCCGTATTGCTGCAGCAGCCTTTTTTCGGCGGCTTGCTCGATGTCCCCGGTCAGCAAAATCGAGCCGCCCGGCGCGATGATGTGCAGCACACAGGAGTTGTCGTTGTCGTCCGGCAGAGGCGGCTGACTCGGGGAGAGCATCTGGAAGTGGACACCGTCCCAATTCCAAGCTTGTCCGGAGCGACAAAAAGTCGCCCCGGCGTATGCCATCCGCTCGGGTACGCTGGTCAATACAGGCCCAACAGCAAACGACCCGAGCAGTGCTTCAGCGCCGCCAATGTGGTCGTTGTCGCCGTGACTGACCACCAGCATATCGATCTTCTCGACTGCGTGAGCGTGCAGAAAGGGTTCGATGACGGCGCTGCCCATATCGAAGCGATCGCTGTAGCGGGCGCCGGTATCGAAAACCAGTACATGATGCGCAGTTTGCACGACCGCGGCCAGCCCCTGACCGACATCGAGCAGGGTGAGTTGGATATTGCCTCGATCGGGGCGCGGCACGGCGACAAAAATGAGCGGCGTAAAAAGAACGACACCCAGCCAGCGTCCCGGTATGCCCCGGGGCGATATGAACAGCAGCACGCCGATGCAAGCGAAAGGCAGCACCCACAACGGCACCAGGGAATGGGTCCATTGAGCGAACGGCAGATCGGACAACACGGTCAAGAATCGGCTGAGCCATTCCAGCACCCATTCGACCGCAGCCAATACGAACCGCCCGGCGGCAGGCAGCACGGTCAGCAAGAGAACCCCCGCCAGAGAGGCCGGTACAACCAACAGACTGACCAGCGGCACCGCGATCAGATTTGCAATTGGTGCAATCAGCGATGCCTGTTGAAAAAAGAGCAGTACGATCGGCATCAGCCCCAGCGCCGTTACCCACTGAATTCGCGCGGCGCTATGCCAATAGCGTTCGCTGCCGACCCGTCCCGCCATCGCGAACAGAATCAGAGCAACGGCCGAAAAGGAGAGCCAGAAACCCGGCGAGAGCGCGGCGAACGGATCAATCAATACGATCAGCAGCAGAGCGACGGTCAACCCGTGAAAAGGTTTGATTGCGCGCTGAAACAACAAACCGCCCATGACCACGGCAATCATGATCAACGCGCGCTGGGTCGGGATGGCGAAGCCCGCGATCGCTGCATAGAACAGCGCGGAAACAAATGCCGCCAAGGCGGCCGCCCTGGGTGGTGGATAACGCAGTACGCCCGACAACGACCACGCACGCCGGGTCAGAAAGAAGGTCAACCCGGCTACTAAACCAATATGCAAGCCGGAGATGGCCATCAGGTGCGCGGTGCCGGTTCGCCGAAACAGTCGCCATTGATCCGGCGTCACTGCGGAGCGCTCGCCGATGGTCAATGCCTTGATGATCCCGGACATCGGATGATCCGCCAGCGCCGATGTTACGTCGTCGGCGAGTGTTTGTCGCCACAGTGACAACAGACTTCCGGCCCGCTCATCCATGAGGCGGTTGTTCGGGGATTGCCGCACATAGCCTGTTGCGCCGATGCGGTGCAGAAACAGCCACCGCTCATAATCGAAGCCACCCGGATTCATCATACCGTGCGGGCGTTTGAGACGAACCGTCAGACGCCAACGCTGACCGCTCCGGACAGGAGATGGATTGTAATACCAGCTCAGCCGGACCTTTGCCGGCAGCTCGATGTTGTCGGTCACTGCCGCCGGCCCCACGGCAAAGTCAAAACGCACACCGCGATCGAACGTTTGTGGCAAGCCGACGACAACGCCTTCGACGGTCAGGTCCGTCCCTTCCAACGCCGGCGGCAGAAGATCATCCAGCCGTTCCGTCGCCGCCCAAAGCGCCCAGACGCAGCCCAGAAGGCCGAATACAACGATCCGGTGTCTGACGATAACCATGAGCGCCAGCGCAGCGGTCACAGCAGCCGCAAGCGGGGGCAACACCGGCAACAGCTGCACCACCGATGCGCCGGCAATAAAGGCCAGAACCGACCCGATCATCGCAATAGAGAATTTCCCGTTTGGAGCCGTTTACGCTGTAGTGAATTTTCCACCATGGCGGAAACCGAGCACAGCGCAAATGCCTCGTTTAGCTTTTCATTTGCCTGCGTCCTTCTTATAATCCAAGGAAGGAGCGGCATCAGTCAACAAGGACACTTTAGATCAATTCGACGAGAATAACTGTGGAATACCTTTTAGAACTTGTCCAGTCCAATGTTCAGCATGCGCCTTTCCTGATTTTTGGACTGTTGCTGCTTGCCGGTTTGAATATTCCGGTCTCTGAAGATGGCATGCTTTTTATCTCGGCAGTTCTGGCCAGTCACTACCCAGACCACGCTGCGGCCCTGTTTACGGCCGTCTATCTGGGGGCCTATTTTTCTGACCTGATCTGCTACTGGCTCGGCCGGCTGGTCGGTCCCAAACTGCTCGAAATCAAGTTTTTTGCCACCATGGTGACCCCGGAAAGAAGGGAGAAAATCCATGCGTACTATGAAAAATATGGCGTCATCACCTTGATTTTTGGACGATTTATCCCCTTCGGTGTGAGGAACGGCCTGTTTTTGACCGCAGGCCTCGGTCAAATGAATTTTCTGAAATTCAGCCTCGCCGATCTGCTGGCCTGCACCATTTCGACGATCACCTTTTTCACCCTTTACTACCATTTCGGCAAGGCGGTCGTATCTTACATTATGGAAGCCAACGTTATCATTTTCGGGGTGGCCGCGGTTTTGCTCGTCGGGTATGTTTTGATTCGGCGCAAGCGGAAGAGCGCGAAAGCAGACGTGTGCAAGGAGAGCGGGCAATAAATGGCCGTCGCTTGGGTCGCTTTACATAGGGTGAATCGTGCCGTCCTCCATATGCCAGACGATATCCATGCGCCGGGACAATGAAGGATCGTGGGTGACCACCAGTAAGCTGATTCCGAACTCCTCGTTCAATTCCAGCATCAATCGATAAATTTGCTCGGCGGTGTGGCTGTCGAGATTGCCGGTGGGCTCATCCGCCAGGACGCATTTCGGGCGCGTCACCAGGGCCCTGGCGATGGCGGCACGCTGGCGCTCTCCCCCGGAGAGCTCTCCGGGCTTATGCCGCAGGCGATGCCCCAGTCCGACGCGCTCCAGAATGGACTCGGCTTTCATGCGTGCATCGCGCACGCGTTCGCCGCCGATCAAGAGCGGCATGCTCACGTTCTCGAGCAGGGTGAACTCCCCAAGGAGATGGTGAAACTGGTAGACGAACCCCAGCGACCGGTTTCTCAGTATGCTCAGCTTCCGCCCGCTCAATCTGCTGATTTCGGTGCCGTCGAGAATCACCGTACCTGCAGTCGGCGTATCGAGACCGCCGAGCAGGTGGAGCAGGGTGCTTTTGCCCGACCCGGAGGCGCCCATGATGGCGACGCGCTCTCCGGCCTTAACCGTGAAATCGATGCCCTTGAGCACCTCGACATCGAGATCGCCCTGAGTAAACCGTTTGCACAGATTATGGCATTGAACCACCGGCGGCCTGTCATTCATATCGCAGCACTTCCGCTGGATTCACCCGCGCTGCCTGCCATGCGGGATAGACGGTTGCCAAAAGACAGAGCACGAAAGCCATGCTGGTGATCCGGTAGACATCGGACCAAACCAGCTTCGACGGCAGATCGCTGATGTAATAGACATCCGCCGCGAGGAAATGGACGCCGAAAAAGCGCTCGATGGCCGGGACGATGGTTTCGACGTTGAGCGCCAGCGCGATGCCGCCGGCAGCGCCCAGCACCGTGCCAACGACACCGATGATTACCCCCAGTACGATAAAAATGCCCATGACGCTCGGCGATGTCAGTCCCTGTGTGCGCAAAATGGCGATATCGGCGCGTTTGTCGGTCACCACCATCACCAGCGTCGAGACGATATTGAACGCTGCCACAGCAACGATCAGCAGCAGAATGATGAACATCACCCGCTTTTCGGTTTTGATCGCCTTGAAAAAATTGCTGTGTGCCTGCGTCCAGTCGGTGATGCGATACTGTCCGGCGAGTTTCCGGGAGAGCTTGCGGGTGATCTCAGGAGCATAAAACAGATTATCGAGCTTCAATCTAAGACCCGATACCGCCTCCCCAAGACGAAACAGCCTGGCCGCGTCCCGAATATGGACAATCGCCATATTCCGATCATATTCATACATACCGACTTTGAAAAGGCCTGTCACGGTAAAACGGCGCAGCCTCGGCAGGATGCCGGCCGGCGTCGAGTTGATCTGGGGGGTGATCAGAGTCACCTTGTCACCGGGAACCACGCCGAGAAAACTGGCCAGTTCAGCGCCCAGAACGATGCCGTACTCACCCGCTTTGAGTTGGCTCATGTCGCCCTCGATCATGTGATCCGCAACGTCCGACACACGCGACTCCAATTCCGGCTGAATGCCGCTCAAGACCGTGCCGCTGACACGCTGGCCGGCGTTCAGCATGACTTGGCCCTGTACGAATGGCGCCCACCCGAGAATGTCGGGCTCTTCTTCCAGAATAGGCTTTAGGCGCCGCCAGTCCGTCAGCTTGCCGTGCCAGCCGGAAATCGAGGCGTGTGAGGTCATGCTGAGAATGCGCTCGCGCAATTCCGCTTCGAATCCGTTCATCACCGAAAGCACGGTAATCAAGGCGGCGACGCCGAGAGCGATGCCGGAAATCGAGGTTAGGGTGATGAAGGAGATGAAGCGGGTGCGGCGTTTGGCGCGCGTATAGCGCAGCCCGATGAATAGTATGAGTGGCTTAAACATGGGTGCAGATTAAACCACAAAACGTGCCAGAGGTATGCAGAATGATCGAAAAAAACGAGAAAAACAAGCGCTACGGTCAAAAAAGGGTCATTTGCAGTCGGCACAAATGCCATAAAGATACAGACAATGCTCTGTCATTTCATAACCCAGCTTTCGCGCGATCTCTTGTTGACGTGCTTCGATGGTTTGATCGGTGAATTCGTCGACCCTTCCGCATTTCACACAAAGAATATGATCGTGATGTTCGCCGCGATTCAACTCGAAAACGGAATTGCCGCCCTCGAAATGGAGCCGCTTGACCAAACCTGCCGCCTCGAACTGGGTCAATACCCGATAAACGGTGGCTAGCCCGATCTCTTCGCCCTGCTCGAGCAATTTTTTGTACACGTTTTCCGCCGTCAGGTGGCGATCCGAAACCTGCCTTCTTTCCAGCATCTCCAAAATTTTCACGCGCGGCAAGGTGACCTTCAACCCGGCGTTTCTGATGTCTTGACTTTCCAATGCTGCTTCTCCAAAAAGCATGATTCAATCAATCGGTTCAGGTATGATTGCCCATTTCAACCCGAAAAGAACGATACCTTCGTCCGACTATGCGTAAGCATCTCATTATTATTACCTACTTGGCAAGTTTGTTTTTGACTGCGTGCGTATATCAAATCGACGTGCAGCAAGGCAATATCGTTACGCAGGAAATGGTCGACCAGTTGCGGCCGAACATGAACAAAAGGCAGGTCCGGTTTGTCATGGGTACGCCGCTTCTGGTCGACCCGTTTCACCCGGAGCGCTGGGATTATATCTATTCGAATCAGCCGGGCGGCGAAGAACGGGTCCAGAAAAGAATTACTCTTCTGTTTGAAAGCGATCGTCTGGCCGGGCTGCAGGGCGACTACCGCCCGAGCGGCATACCGGTTGTCGAACCGACCGCTGAAAGCACTGTCATCGTACCAAAGCGCGACACGGACAAAACCCTGTTCCAGAAGATCAAGAGCCTTTTTATCTGGGAAGACGACGACCAGCCGATCGAGGAGGAGCGTGACCAACCGTTCGAGGAGGGCGGGGCTCAGCCGGTGGAGGAAGGCGACGACCAACCGGAGTTGGAGTAAGGACCGGAGCGGCTGGTACGAGCCATCCGGATTGCGCTCCAATCCGGTTGAACCGGACGCCATCCGCCACACAATCGCTTACTTCCCCCTTCGATGGCAACGGCATCAGCCATACAGTTCCTTGGCCCGCTGCGTAAAGGCGCCGACCATGGAGTTGCAGATCTGATTGAACACTGCACCAAACGCCAGATTGCTGAACTTGCCCATCATCTCGAATTCCAGGTTCAATGCGATTTTACTGGCGTCTTCGCGCAGCGGCACGAAGGTCCAGATGCCCTCCAGGTGGCTGAACGGCCCTTTGATCAGACTCATTCGGATTTCTTGTGAAGAGACCCGCTCGTTGCGGGTCGCAAACGATTTGCGAAAACCGCCGCGCATGATCTCCAATTCCGCCTCGACCGTATCATCAGACCGTCGAAGAATCCGGCTGGCGTGGCACCAAGGCAAAAAGCGGGGATAGGATTCGATGTCCTCGACCATTTGAAGCATCAGATGCGCGGGGTAGCGCACCAGTGCACTCTTTTCGATCACCGTCATTTGCTGTACCCGGCTACATTATCACGTCCAGAAATATGATCGCCACGGCCACCGGGGAAACATAACGAATCAGAAAGCGCCATACCTTGTAGACCAGAACGCCTTCATCACTCAGCTCGTCTTTACTCGCCCGCTGTTTCATAATCCAACCGGCAAAGACAGCCAGCAACAGTCCGCCTAGGGGCAGCATGATATTTGCCGTCAGATAATCCAGGACATCAAAAAAGGTATTGCCGAACAGTGTGAAGTCCGCCCAGAGATTGAACGAAAACACAGTGCCCAGTCCCAGCAGCCAAGTGACAAAACCGCTCCAGAAACACGCCCGCCTGCGGCTCATACCCTTGTTTTCGACCAGCCAGGCGACCGCCGGTTCGATCAGCGATATGGAAGAGGAGAGTGCGGCGAAGACCAGCAAAATAAAAAACAGCATACCAAAGAAGGCGCCCCCGGGCATTTTTCCGAAGGCAATCGGCAGCGTCTGAAAGATCAAACCGGGTCCGGACCCCGGTTCGAGTCCATTGGCGAATACGATCGGAAAGATCGCGATTCCTGCCAGTAGCGCAACCAAAGTGTCCGCGCCGGCAATGATCACGGAGGTCCGCGCGATCGATACGTGGGACGGCAGATAGGAGCCGTACACCATGATCGCCCCCATGCCCAGGCTCAGCGTAAAGAACGCCTGACCCATCGCTGTCAAGATACCGGACGTGGAAAGACGGCTGAAATCGGGCGCAAAGAGAAAGGCGATGCCCTGTCCGTAGGCGTCGGTGCTCATTGCATACCCGACCATGATCAGCAGCAGAACGAACAGCGCCGGCATCAGAAAGCGCACCGATTTTTCCAGGCCGCCCTGAACCCCGCGCGCTACCACGACCATGGTCGATACCATGAACAGTGTATGCCAGAACAGCAGCTGCAGCGGGCTCGCAACAAACTCGCCGAACAGGCTGGAGGTTACTTCGGCGGAAGCACCGCTGAAATCGCCGGACACCGACTTCACCACATAGGCGCCGGCCCAGCCCGCGATCACGCTGTAATAGGAGAGAATCAAGAAGCCGGCGACCACCCCCAGCCAGCCGAGAAAATGCCAGTTCGGGTTCGCTTTCGCCTCTTCCGCCAGGCTCTGCATCGTGTTGATCGGGCTTTGCCGGCCGCGGCGGCCCAGCATCGTCTCCGCCATCATGATCGGTATGCCGATCAACGCGACGCAGATCAGATAAACCAGCACGAATGCTCCGCCGCCGTTTTGCCCCGCGATGTAAGGGAATTTCCAGATATTCCCCAAACCAACCGCGGAGCCGGTCGCCGCCAGAATAAAGGCAAACCGGGAGGACCATTCACCATGTATCGAAGTTCGTGTACCCGCCATCGTTTCTCCTCAATAATTGTCTCACCTGAATGACAGCAATTCTTATTATGCCTTGTTAGCGGCTTATCGAAGGTTGCGGTTGAGGAACGAAACCCAACATGACAGCCTCGATGCAAGCCAAGTCGTTGGGTTCCGCTGCCGCTCTACCCTGCACAGACGCATTAGCCACATTTAGAATTACCGCGCCTGACTAAACTCGATGCCGATGCAGCCGCCGAATGCAGTAAAATACCAAAGTTCTGCGTTCACGTCAGATTAAATTGAACGAAAACAGCACAATTACCGTCGACTACCGCCGCACCGCTCATGGCCACAAGAAAAAAGAAATCCAAAGCCGACAGCCAAACCATTGCGCTCAACAAGAAAGCGAAACACGATTTCTTTATCGAAGATCGCTACGAGGCCGGTATCGCCCTGCAGGGTTGGGAAGTCAAAAGCCTTCGGGAAGGCCGCATCCAGCTGAAGGAGAGCTATGTTTTGGTCAAAAACGGCGAGGCCTGGCTGTTCGGCGCGCACATTTCCCCCCTCGCTTCCGCTTCGACGCACGTCCACCCCGACGCAACCCGAACCCGAAAACTGCTGCTGCACCGCCGGGAACTCAACAAACTGATCGGCCATGTGGAACGGCAGGGCTATACCCTGGTGCCGGTCGCGATGTACTGGAAAAAAGGGCGGGTCAAACTCGAAGTCGGCCTGGCGAAAGGCAAAAAGCTGCACGACAAGCGCGCCAGCGCCAAAGAGCGCGACTGGCAGCGGGAAAAACAGCGCATCATGAAAGTTTCGGGATAGAAAATGTGCACAGCCGCAGACTGCCCGTCATGAATCAAGGACAAATCACTTGCCAGGAACATTTCGGCGGTTATACTGTCTTACTCAATACTGACGGGGGCGACCTGGCTTCGACGCGGGTAGCAAAACCTGAGGTGCATGCCGAGGAACAGATTACCTCGTAAATCCAGTCTGTACACTTAAAGTATTCGCAAACGACGAAACTTACGCACTGGCTGCATAAACCAGCCGGTCCTCTGACTGAAGCCGTGCTTGTGCGTTCAGAGTCTGCTTGCAGACATTCAGAGGTCATTTTTCACAAGACCGCGAGAAAGCCTGTCCGGGGCTGACTCGTTAAAACTTTTCCGGGATCGCTGTCGGTTTTCCCAGCCCGTCGGGTAGCCGCCAGTTAAATCGAAGTACGGGATAAGCATGTAGAGCCAAAGGCGGAGTGCTTGCGGACGCGGNNTTCCCGCCGCCTCCACCAATTCAACATCCAAAGCTGTCCTAAGACGGCTTTTTTATTGCCTGTTTTCAGGTAACCAAATGGTTGACGGCAGTGGGGTGCTTGTGGAGGAAGTGACGTTGGCATGAATGCCAACGTCAAGCGTACAGGGATGTGTTCACAGCGTCTTCCGGAACAAATGCATGCCCACTGCCGCCACGCTCGAAGAAATGTGCTGGATGGTTGCGTTTTCTGCTTGTTGAAGCGGTTGTTGTTTGTTCCAGGTTGGCAAAATCCATTGACATCCGGGGCAGGTTGGGGCAAGTGAGTTGCTGCCGCGGAGATTTGCCTCTGTGCCGCTAACAGATACCACAATCCTTATGCTATGCCTGCCGACACATCCAAAAAATGTTCAATGGTGGCGGACTGTATCTTGAAGTTAGCCAGTGGAGACAAGTGGTGGCGGCTAACGTTCGCATTTCGGCCATAAGCGGACCATAGAACTGAAGGATCAAACCATTTACCAAAAGAATAATGAAAATCACGGAGAACCGACAACTCCCGCCTTGACGTTTGTTGTGCTGGGCGTGGTGCTTCTCCTTTTTGGACTGAAGTGCTGGGCCGCGGCCACCATGGAGCTGTTGCCTGAAGAGGCCTATTATTGGATCTATGCTCAGCATCCTGCCTTGAGCTTTTATGATCATCCACCAATGGTGGCCTGGGCGATCCGGCTTGGCACTTCGATATTCGGTGACACCGAATTCGGAGTGCGGTTTGCTACCCTCATGCTGGCAATGGGCTCCACCATGATTGTCTTTGTCACAGGCAGATTGTGGTTTGGGCTCAATGCGGCTCTGTGGGCATGTCTGATTTTCACTCTTACTCCTCTTTACGCCGGCATTGGATTCCTGGCGACTCCCGACGGCCCGCTCCTGTTTTTTTGGTTGCTGACGCTGTATGTTCTTTCCAAGGCATTGCTGTCCAAACGAACCGGTTATTGGCTGATTGCCGGGATTGGCTTCGGGGCTGCCATGCTGTCAAAGTATCCTGGGGTAATGCTGGCCCCAGGACTCCTGCTGTTCCTGCTGAGTTCGCCTGCGCACCGTTTCTGGTTATCGCGCTGGCAGCCCTGGATTGCGCTCCTGATCGGAATTTTGGTATTGAGCCCGGTAATTCTCTGGAACGCCCAGCACGATTGGGTGTCTCTTCTCTTTCAGGCAACCAGGACAGCGGACCAGAAACCCCAGGTATTTCGCTATGTATTGGAATTCTGGCTTTCCCAGCTCGGCATTCTTACGCCGCCAATTTTTATTCTGGCCATGGCGGCGGCTTGGCGCGCCATGAGAAAAGGCTGGCTAGAGGATCAGCAGCACTGGAATTTTGCTGTTTCCTTTTTTTTGCCGCTGTTTCTCGTTTTTTTCTTTGCCAGCTTTATAACCAGCGTTCACGTCAACTGGACAGCACCGATGTATCTGTCAATGCTGCCTGCAGCGGCCGCATTTTTCCTGGAAGGCGTCGCCAATCAAGCGGACCCGATGAAAGCACGCCGCTGGCGGCTGGCCGGAACCTGGTCGCTGGCATTTTGTGGGGCAGTGATTCTGGCGGCCTTTTCCACCCTGACGTTGGGAGTACCGCGAATGCTGAGCTTAACTCAAGCCGGAGGCTGGCGGCAGTTGGCAACTCTGGTGGAGGAAGCCAGAACGAAGGTGGCAATGGAGACGGGCCAGAAACCTTTTATCGTTGGTGTGGACAAACTTTATATTGCTTCGGAGATGGGTTTTTACACAGGCGCCCCTGAAGAAACCGTCAATCAGTTTGCCCTTGGATTCCCCGGGTTTGGCTATCCGTACTGGACTGATTTGCGGGATTTTTCGGGAAGACCGGCAATCGCCATCATGGAAGAGAAATTATGGCCTGTCGCCACACGGATTTTGCAGCCCTATTGTGAAAAAATGCATGTCCCCCGATCGGTAAAGTTTTTCAATGTAGGCGGCCGGGAGCGTCGTGTCAAGCTGATTACCTGCTACCGCTATCAGCCACCGGCGGGTAATTTTGAGGACTCGCAGGATAAAAAGTGACTGCCCGGGTTGCAAAGTGTAATGGCGCCTGACAGGAGGAGATATTTCTCCGGCCAGTCGATTCTGCGTCGCATCCGAGGTCGTCTCATTCCTCAAAAAAATCGGGACGAGCCATGAATAATACATACTATTTTTTTCACATAAATAATGTAAGTGTTCACTCCCCTCTATG
>DEII01000219.1:0-14509 GCA_002352385.1 Methylococcaceae bacterium UBA2778
CGACACCCGACACCCGACACCCGACACCCGACACCCGACACCCGACACCCGACACCCGACACTCATCACGCTTCCGCAAGCAGCCGTTGCGTCATTGCTGCTGCCTGCGACAGATAGCCGCCGCCGAATAGGTTGAGATGATTGAGTACGTGATAGAGGTTGTACAGGATTTTTCTCACCGGGTAGTCCGGATGGAGCGGGTAGGACTCGTTGTACGCAGTATAAAAATCGGCCCCGAAGCCGCCGAACAGTTCGGTCATAGCCAGGTCGGCTTCCCGGTTGCCGTAATAGCAGGCCGGATCGAAGATGACGGGTCGGCCGCTCTCGTCCATGGCATGATTGCCTCCCCATAGATCGCCGTGCAGCAGGGCTGGTTTGGGCGAATAGGAGCCGAAAAACCGTCCAGCCGATCGCATAAGCGGGCGCCGTCGCGCTGTAGTCGACCGCCGTAACCTTGCTGAGCGGCCAGTTCCAGCTGAAAGCCCAGGCGCTGCGTTCTCCAGAATTCGGTCCAATCGTTGGTGGGGTTGTTCGGTTGCGGCGTCGAGCCGATGAAATTGTTCTGCGCCCAACCGTAATAACGCTGTTCGATCCGGTGCATATCGGCGAGCTGGCGTCCCAGAATGCGATCGCCGGCGACATGACTGGAACGCAGCGGCAGCCATTCCAGAACCAGATAGGCGCAGCCCTCCGCTGCACCCTGGCAGATCGGCTGCGGTACTTTGACGGTCTGCGTGGCGGCCATCTCCTGCAATGCCTGCGCTTCGACTTCGAACATGGACGCGCACTCTGTGCTGTTGAGCTTGACGAAGTAGCTCTTGTCGTCACCGTCCAAACGGTAGGCGGAATGAATGCAGCCGCCGCCGACCGGCGTCGAGGAGCGAAGATGGAAATCGCAGTTCGTGCTGGCGGCAATCGCTTGTTCGATCGTCTGCCACGGTGGTGCGGTGGTCATGGTGGGTGAATGTGCGGTGCCGGTATGATTTCTTATCTTTTTCGAGATCCGATACAATGAGGCGCAATAATAACGAAAAAAGCGGTTGAATCTCAATGTTTTCCAAACTCGCTCTTGCGATCATAGGAGCGATCGACGGTCTGAACGAGTGGATCGGAACGGCTGTTTCATGGCTCACCCTGATCATGGTGCTGGTGACATTTCTGATCGTCGTTCTGCGTTATGCCTTTGATCTTGGTTGGATCGCGATGCAGGAGTCGGTGACCTGGATGTATGCCCTGGTGTTCTTGTTGGGCGCTGCCTATACCTTGAAGCACGATGCGCATGTTCGGGTGGATATCATTTATCAGCGCTGCAGCCGAACGGCACGCGCATGGATCGATCTGTTCGGCACCCTGCTGCTCCTGCTGCCGGTATGCGGGTTGGTCCTGTGGAGCAGCTTGGAGTATGTCACCAACTCCTGGGCGATGGGCGAGGGTTCACGGGAAGCGGGGGGGCTGCCCGGACTGTATGTTCTCAAGAGTGCCATTCTGTTGATGGGGCTGTTGCTGCTGCTGCAGGGGATTGCCATGGGGCTGCGCAGTGTGATGACGATTATCGGCACGTCTCCCCACTCTGGAAAGAACTAGGTATGGAAGGGACGCTTGCACTGTGGCTGTTTGCGGCTGTTTTTCTCGTGCTGCTCTCCGGCTTTCCGGTTGCACTGGCATTAGGCGGCACATCTCTGGCCTTCGCTGCGATCGGCATTCGATTGGACTTGTTCGACTCGGCCTTTCTGCATGCGCTGCCCAATCGGCTGTACGGCATCATGACCAATCAGACCCTGATTGCAGTGCCTCTGTTCGTCTTTATGGGGGTGATGCTGGAACGCTCGCAGGTTGCCGAGAAGCTGCTCGATACCATGGCCGAACTGTTCGGGCCGGTCCGCGGCGGTTTGGGTATTGCGGTGACCCTGGTAGGCATGCTGATGGCGGCGAGCACCGGTATCGTCGGGGCGACGGTGGTGACCATGGGCCTGTTGTCGCTGCCGACCATGCTGCGCCGCAATTACGACCCGGCCATTGCTTCCGGCACGATCTGCGCATCGGGGACGTTGGGGCAGATTATCCCTCCTTCCATCGTGTTGGTTCTGCTGGGTGACGTGATCGCATCGGCTTACCAGCAGGCACAGCTGGATAGGGGACTGTTCACGCCGGAGAGCATTTCGGTAGGCGACCTTTTTGCCGGCGCACTGCTGCCCGGGCTCGGGCTGGTGGTGCTCTATATCTTTTATCTGTTGATGACCGCCTGGTTGCGCCCCGGGACGATGCCGGCACTCTCCCCGGAAGAACGGGCCGCGCAAAGAGAGGGGCTTGCCCGGCGCGTCGTCGAGAGTCTGCTGCCGCCACTGCTGCTGATGGCTGCCGTGCTGGGTTCGATCATGGCGGGGCTGGCGACACCGACCGAGGCGGCGTCAGTGGGTGCGGTGGGGGCGATGCTGCTGGCGATCGTTCGGAAACAGTTCGATTTGACGCGCCTGCGTGAGGTGATGCGCAATACCACGCGGGTAACCAGCATGGTGTTTCTGATTTTGATCGGCGCGTCGATCTTTTCACTGGTGTTTCGAGGTTTGGGCGGGGATGATTTGGTGGTCGAACTGCTGACCGATCTGCCCGGCGGTACTTTTGGCGCGGTGTTCATCGTCATGCTGGTGATGTTTGTGCTCGGCTTTGTGCTCGATTTCATCGAAATCACCTTTGTCGTGGTTCCGGTCGTTGGGCCGGTGCTGCTGGCAATGGATGTCGACCCGATCTGGCTCGGCATCATGATCGCGTTGAACCTGCAGACCTCTTTTTTGACGCCGCCGTTCGGTTTTGCGCTCTTCTATTTGCGCGGCGTTGCACCCGAAACGGTCACGACCGGGCAGATCTATAAAGGCGTTGCGCCGTTCATTGCGATTCAACTGCTGATGCTCGCCGTTCTGGCCTACTGGCCGCAGCTAGCCACCTGGCTGCCTAGCCTTGTTTATGGTGATTGACGCCGCTTTCTCAAACGCTCGAAGTTCGCTATGATGCACACGATTGATTGGTATCACACCGGGAACGGGCGATGAAACATAATTGGATTCCGCTACTTTCTACTATTATTGCGATGCTGGCCGCCTGCGGGCAGACGGGGCCTTTGTTTTTGCCTGAAGAGCAGCCGGTCGAGCAGGCGAGCGGGCCCGACCGGACGAAGGAAACCGATAAGCAGAGCGATACGGCAAAAACGGGGGAAGAGGACCGCGCGGATGTTGAGGAGGAGGACGTGGAGCTAGACGTGGAGCTAGACGTGGAGTTAAAGGAAAAAAAACCATAATATGGATTATTTCAATTACCGCGGCGATGAACTGTTCGCCGAGGATGTGCCGCTGCAGAGCGTCGCGGAGCGCTTCGGAACACCGTGCTACGTATACTCCCGCGCGACCCTCGAGCGGCACTGGCATGCGTTCGATCGGGCTTTTGCATCGCACCCCCATCTGATCTGCTATGCGGTCAAGGCCAATTCGAATCTTGCGGTGCTGAATGTGTTGGCACGTCTCGGTTCCGGCTTCGATATCGTTTCGGTGGGCGAGCTGGAGCGGGTGCTCAGGGCCGGAGGGGCTCCTGAGAAAATCGTCTTTTCCGGTGTCGGCAAACGGAAAGATGAGTTGCGCCGTGCTCTGGAGGTGGGTATTCGCTGCTTCAATGTCGAAGTCGCGGAGGAGCTGGATCGGCTCGACGCGATCGCCGGTTCTTTGGGTTGCCGGGCGCCGGTGTCATTGCGGGTCAATCCGGATGTGGACGCCAGGACCCACCCCTATATTGCGACCGGTTTGAAGGAGAACAAGTTCGGCATCGCCATGGATCAGGCGTTGGATGAGTACCGGCGCGCCGCTGCGATGCCTAATCTGGATATCATCGGCATCGATTGCCACATCGGCTCGCAGCTGACCGAGGCAGCCCCTTTTCTGGACGCACTGGATCGTGTTTTGGCGGTGGCGGAAACTTTGGCACAGCGCGGCATTCGGATTCATCATCTCGACCTTGGCGGTGGCTTGGGCATTCGCTACGAGGACGAAGCTCCGCCAGAGCCGGCGGCTTATGCGCAGGCGCTGCTGCAGCGTCTGAATGGTGCCGACTACGAGATCATTCTGGAACCGGGACGGGCGATCGCCGGCAATGCCGGCATTTTGTTGACCCGTGTGGAGTATCTCAAGCCGACGCGGGAGAAAAATTTCGCCATTGTCGATGCCGCCATGAACGACCTGCTGCGGCCGTCGTTGTACGGGGCATGGCAGGAGATTGTTCCGCTGGTGAAAAACAGCTCCGCGCCGATCGCCACCTATGATATCGTCGGCCCGGTCTGCGAAACGGGTGATTTCCTTGGCAAGGGGCGCCGTCTGGCATTGATCGTCGGCGACCTGCTTGCGGTTCGTTCCGCTGGCGCGTATGGCTTCAGTATGAGCTCCAATTACAATTCCCGTCCCAGGCCGGCAGAAGTGATGGTGGCCGGTGACCGGGCCCATCTCGTTCGTGAACGCGAGCAGGTGGTCCATCTGTGGATAGGTGAACAGATTCCTGCCTGATGCTAAAATTCACCAAAATGCATGGGCTTGGCAACGATTTCGTCGTGTTCGATGCGATCAACCAGTTGGTGGTACTGACGAACGAGCAGATTCGACACATTGCCGATCGTCATTTCGGCATCGGCTGCGACCAGGTGCTGCTGGTCGAGGCGCCGTTGAGCGGCGATGCCGATTTTCGCTACCGCATTTTCAATGCCGACGGCGGAGAAGTCGCGCAGTGCGGCAACGGTGCCCGTTGTTTTGCGCGCTATGTTCGCGACAAAGGGCTGTGCGACAAGAATGAGATTCGCGTGGATACCGACGCCGGACAATTGCTGCTTCGCTTCGATGGGCCTGCGGATGTCGCCGTCGATATGGGTATTCCCCGCCACGCCCCGGAGGAGATACCATTGAGGGCAGCGAAGGAGCGCTTGGCCTATACGCTGACAATGGACGGTCGGACATGGCGTTTCGGCGCGGTGTCGATCGGCAATCCCCATGCGGTATTACGTGTGAATGATGTTGAAACGGCGCCGGTCGATGAGATTGGCCCCGTTCTGGAGAGCCACTCCGATTTTCCGGAGCGGGCTAATATCGGGTTTATGGAGGTAGTCGACCGGCACCATGTTCGGCTACGGGCGTTCGAGCGTGGTGCCGGGGAAACGCTGGCCTGCGGGAGCGGCGCCTGTGCTGCTGCTGTCGTCGGGATCGAGCAGGGGCATTTGGACGATCCGGTACGGGTGGATCTGCCGGGAGGCGCTTTGAAGGTGAGCTGGCAGGGGCGCGGCCGACCGGTCGTGATGACAGGTCCTGCTGTTTCTGTATTCGAGGGGACAATCGAGCTATGAAGCAACATGCAGCGGTCGCCGATGATGAGTCGGTGACAAGCGATCAGGTTGTCGAGTATTTGCTGCGGCATCGTGATTTTTTCGACCATCATCCGGATTTGCTGGAAAAGCTTCATATACCGCACCCAGGCGGTGAGGCGGTTTCTCTGGTCGCCAGGCAGCTCGATCTGCTGCGGGAAAAAAACCGGACGGTGCAGGAGAAGCTTGAGTCGCTGGTTCGGATCGCTCGCGCGAATGATGACTTGTCGGGCAAGATGCATCAACTGGCGCTGGTTTTATTGGAGGCGGAAACCTTTCAGGATGCGCTGAGGACGCTGACCCATCGGTTGCATGATTGTTTTCTGGCAGACTGGGTCGGCGTCCGTATCGTCATGGATCATAACGGGGAGTCGAGTGATCCGGTGTTCGTTTTGCCCGATGACGAGCGGTTGCAGCGATTTCAGAAAATTCTGCAGTCCGCTGCGCCGAAATGCGGTTACGTCAACCCTGATCAAGCCGGGTTCCTGTTTGGGGAACAGGCGGATCCGATCGGCTCCTGCGCAATCATTCCTCTGCGGTCTTTCGAGCAGGGCGGTCTGTTGGCGATCGGCAGTCGGGAGAAGAGCCGCTTCCACCCGGGTATGGGGCATCTTTTTCTGCAGCAGATGGGAGAAATCGTCAGCAACCGTCTGCACAAACTGCTGGCGATGGAGCGCTGAAGCGCCTCCCGGCCCATGCATGACGAAGCCCATCAACGGTTGCGTGCTTTTCTGGATCAGCTGCGCTATGAGCGGCGCCTTTCACCTCAGACGATAAAAGGTTATACGCGGGATCTGGAACAGCTCGTGCACTATTGCGACGAGAGCGATATCGAACAGTGGAATCATCTGCAGCAGCATCATGTCCAGTCATACATTGCGAGTCGGCACCGTAAGGGGCTGGGCAGTCGCAGCCTGCAGCGCGAGTTGTCTGCGATACGCAGTTTCTATGATTATCTGCTGAAAGCGCTGCGCTGTGACCATAATCCGGCACAGGGCATATGCGCACCGAAAGGCCCGCGACGCTTGCCGAAAACTTTGGATGTCGATCAGATCTCGGGGCTGCTCGAAACTGATCCGGATTCGGATCTGGAGATCCGTGATCTTGCCATGTGGGAGTTGTTCTATTCGTCCGGGCTGCGCGTGAGTGAACTGGCCGGCCTGAGTCTGAACGATGTCGATTTGAACGACGGTTCTGTGCTGGTGGAGGAGGGCAAGGGTCGAAAATCGCGGGTGCTTCCGGTCGGACGCTGTGCCAAGGATGCGATCCGGGGGTGGCTCGATGTCCGTCCGTGCGTGGCTGCAGTCGATGAACCGGCACTGTTCGTCAGTCGGCGTGGCAGCAGGATTGCCGTGCGAAGCATACAGTCCCGCCTTGAGCGATGGTGCAGAAAACAGGGTCTTTCCGAGCATGTGCATCCCCATATGCTGCGTCATTCCTTTGCCAGCCATCTGCTGGAATCGAGTCGCGATCTGCGGGCGGTACAAGAGCTTTTAGGGCACAGCAATATCGGCACCACCCAGATCTATACGCATCTTGATTTTCAGCACTTGGCGGAAGTGTATGACAAGGCGCACCCACGGGCGCAAAAATCGGCTTCGAAAATGCCCGGAAAAAATAAGAAGTTTCCTGTTTGATCGAAATCTTGCAATCCGAATGGCCCACCCGTTGGAATCATCGCCATTCCGGCGCGAAATCTGGTAAGCTATGATTGGTTGTTATTCCTGATTATTTCGAATTCTCGGACCCGCATTATGTCAACGCTTGAAAAAATCCATCATCGGCCAAGCACTTTGCCCTCGAAGCAAACGGCCGCACTGACAGAAAAACCGAAAAGAGGGCTAAAGTACACCCTCGGTGCCACCGTCGGTGTGCTCGGACTCGGTCTCTATCTGATTATCTGGTATTGGAGCCTCGAGCCGAAGATGTTCGATGTGAGTGAAGAAGCGGTAAGGCGGGCCGACGTTCAGGATGCGAAAAAGCTGCCGATCGGTTATGTCTATTCCAATGCGTTGGCCGAGGTCGCTGAAACGTTGTTGAACAAACCGGGCGGTTTTATTTTCAATGACATCTTTCCGGGGACTCTGATGGATAATATGCCGAGCTGGGAGTACGGCGCATTGGTCATGATGCGCGATGCCGCATCCGCACTGCGAAACCACTTTGCCCGCGCCCAGTCACAATCGAAAGAGAATCTGGATCTGTCGAAGGCGGAACCGTTGTTTTATTTTGACAACGACTCATGGATATTGCCGACGACCGAAGGGGAATATCAGCTGGGCATCAAGCATCTGAAGAACTATATGAGGGACCTGAAGGACCCCGGGTCGACAAAAGCGCATTTTTACGCGCGGTCCGATAATCTGATCCAATATCTGGATGTTGTGATCAAACGGTTGGGAAGCTTGTCGTACCGTTTGAGCGCGAGTTCGATCCAGAAACATCAATACGACCTCGAAGGGAACCTGCTGACCGTGAAAACGCCATGGCTTGATGTCGATGACGTGTTCTATGAAGCACGGGGCGCCACCTGGGCGTTGCTCCATCTGTTCCGCGCCATCGAAGTCGATTTTCAGAAGACACTCCAGGGCAAGGCGGCCCTGGCGACGGTGCGTCGCATCATTCACGAATTCGAAGATTCGCAGGCGTCAGTGCTCAGTCCGGTGATCCTCAATGGTGGCGGCTTCGGGATATTTGCCAATTATTCATTGACGATGGCGAATTATATTACCAGGGCCAATGCGGCAACGTTGGATCTGCGCGATCTTTTGATTCGAGGTTAGCATGAGTGATGATTTGAACGAACATCTGAAACGGCCTGGAACATGGCGGCGCATCCTGTTCATGCTGATTTTTGCGGTCATTCTGGGGTTTGTCAGGATTCTGTTGTGGGCGGTCGTTGTGTTTCAGGTGGTTTCGACACTGCTCACCGGATCGACCAATCCCAATGCGCTTAAATTTGGCAGGACTCTGTCGATTTATCTATACCAGATACTGCTTTTTTTGACCTACAACACCGAAATGATGCCGTTCCCGTTTTCCGATTGGGACGAGAACCCGGCTGTTGTCGAGCGGCAATCGAACCGCCTCGAGGACTGAGCGACGAGACAGCGCTTACGTGAGGAGGACAAAGACGAATCTGTTCCCCCCGATATCATCCTGTTCAACGGCCGTGAACGGCCTTTTCAAACATGGCTCTGCAGCGCAAGATTATCCATATCGATATGGACGCATTCTTTGCGGCAGTGGAGCAGCGCGACTGTACGGACTATCAGGGGCGGCCTTTGATTGTTGGAGGTGCGCCGAATTCGCGCGGTGTGGTTTCCACCTGCAGTTACGAAGCGCGGCGCTATGGCATCCGCTCGGCCATGCCTGCCTCTCATGCCTACCGCTTGTGTCCTCACGCGATCTTCGTTCGGCCCCGTTTTGAAGTGTATCGTCAGGTCTCCAACGATATTCGGACGATCTTTGCCGACTACAGCGAACGGGTTGAACCGTGCTCGCTGGATGAAGCCTATCTCGATGTATCGGCCGTTCAACGATCGTGCGGCTCGGCAACCCGGATTGCACAGGAGATCAAACAGCGAATCCGTCGTGTCACCGGGTTGACTGCGTCGGCTGGGGTTTCGTACAACAAGTTCCTGGCCAAGATCGCCTCGGATATGGATAAACCGGACGGCCTTTATGTCATTACTCCGGAACAGGGACCGGGCTTTGCCGCTCGATTGCCTGTCGGCCGTTTTCATGGGATCGGCAAGGCGACCGAAGCAAAAATGCACGCGCTTGGCCTGAAAACAGGGGCGGATCTGAAACGCTGCTCGGTGGAATTCCTGACCACACATTTTGGCAAGGCGGGGCGCTACTATTACGATATTGCGCGGGGCAACGATGACCGGCCGGTGAGGGGAACGCGTGTGAGTCGGTCGGTCGGGGCGGAAAAGACGCTGCAAGAAGATATCGAAGACAAAGAACTGATGGTGCGGCATCTGCAGGATCTGCTGCACGATGTGATGGACCGCGTGAATGCCAAACGGCTGGTGGTCCGTACCCTTGCCATCAAGGTCAAATATGCCGATTTCGAGCTGGTCACCCGAAGCAAAACAGTCGCCATGCCTTTGAGAATGTCGCGAGAGACGCTGGCGATGCTTTCGGAACTGCTCGACAAGACCGAAGCGGGGGAACGAAAAATACGTCTGCTCGGGGTGACTTTATCTTCCCTGTCCGAGTCGGAGAATGCAGAGGGTCCTCGGCAGCTCGAGTTATTTTAACAGGTCGCGCAAGGTGCGAAATAAGCTTCGTGCCGCTTGCGGCGGTTTGCCGGCAGCCGCCTCGCGGTGAGCCGTTCGAATCAATTGCCGGATCCTTTGCCGATCAACAGTAGTGTATTCATTCACCAGGGCGGCTAAGGCATCATCGCCTTCCGCCAGCAGCCGATCGCGCCAGCGCTCGATTCGATGATGCTGCGCGGCGGCATGGGCGCTTTGGCCGTGTATGTCTTCGAGTGCTGCACGTATCGGTTCCACGTCCAGTGCACGCAGGAGTCCGCCAATGTATTTGATCTGGCGTTTACGAGCGCCGTGCTGGTTCATCGCGCGGGCACCCGCGATGGCTTCCAGCAGCTGTTCCGGCAAGGGGAGTGATTCGAGTTGTTCCCGCGGCAGACCGGCCAATTCAGCCCCCAATGCCTGCAAGTCTTTGTTTTCACGCTTGCGCTGGGATTTGCTGACCCGCTCGCCCGGTTCATCGGCTGCAGAGTTCCGTGGCTTCATGGTGGTTGATTGTCGCGAAGAACGGCTTTTGTCGGCGCAACGATTAATTGTGTGTTCGTCCCGTCGGGGGAGATGTGGCTGGTTCTGACTTAATTGTCGAGCAACTTTAAGTGATCGCAATCAGAAATACGATAAACAGTACGACGAGCGCGATCGGAATCAGTACGCTTGGCCAGTCTTTCTTGGCCTGCCGGCTCCTTTCCAGCGTTGCTTTGATGCCCGGGCGAAACCAGAAAATCACCAACAGTGCGATGGCGCCCAAGATGATCGTTTCCCATATCGATGGTTGTTCCATGTCGGCCTCTTTTTTCGTCAAAAACCTTTATAATACGAGCACTGTTACTGTCATCATGCGCTTATGCAAAAACTGCCGCAACATGCATCCGACCGCTTCGGTCAATGGATGATCTACGCCGCATGGGTTGTGTTCCTGGCACTCCTGACCATCGCTTTCAACGCCTATCTGGACCGGCAGAACAACCCGAATCAAGCCCTCGCCTTTACGAAAAACGCGAACGGCGTCGCCGAGATCGTCCTCACCCGCAATCGATACGGCCATTATGTTGCCGATGGTACGATCAACGGTAGCCAAGTGACCTTTCTGATCGATACCGGCGCCTCTTTGATCAGCATCCCGGCAGTGGTGGCCCGTGAACTGAGACTGCCGAAAGGTGCGGCTTATCCGGTGCGCACCGCAAACGGCACGGCGATCGCTTATCGTACCACGCTCGAGCGAGTGACGCTTGGTGCAATTCGAGGAGATAATCTGCGTGCGAGCATCAATCCGACCATGCCCGGGCGGGAAGTTCTGTTGGGAATGAATTTTATGAAAGAGCTGGAGATGATTCAACGTGGGAATCGACTCATCCTGCGCCGCTATTAACCGCGGTATCGGTTCACGGCTGGTGACTGGGAACGTGACAAGTCGGCAAACTCGCTTCATAATGCACGGCTTTGTGACTTTAGTTTACGGATAATTATGTGGTTTAAGAATCTGATTGTGCTGCGCTTGACGGAACCGTTTGCCATCACTGACAATGAATTGGAACAGTGCCTGCAAACCAAGCATTTCAGGCCCTGCGGGCGCGTCGAACATTCGACCTGCGGTTGGACTGCGCCGCTGGGCCGGCAGGCTCAACAGCTCGTACATTCAAGCAATGGATTTATGATGCTCTGTGCGCGCAGGGAAGAAAAAATTGTACCGTCTTCGGTGATCAATGAAATCGTCGCCGAACGCGTTGCAGAAATCGAGGGAGGGCAGGGACGCCAGGTTCGCCGGAAAGAGCGTCAGTCCATCGCCGATGAGGTGATACTTGATTTGCTGCCGCGTGCCTTCACCCACAGCGTTCGCACGTTTGCCTATCTCGACCCCAAAGGCGGATGGCTGGTGATCGACGCCGCCAGCGCGAAAAAAGCGGATGAATTGGCCGCGCTGTTGCGGAAATCGCTCGAGTCGCTGCCTGTTGTCCCTCCGACAACAAAGCAGCGTCCCGGTGCTGTGATGACGGGCTGGCTTGCGGGGGATTCGATTCCCGGTGATCTGACGATCGAAGATGAGTGCGAGTTGCGCCTGCCGGAAGAGGAGGGCAGTATCGTTCGGTGTAAGCGCCAAGCACTGTTTTCGCCGGAGATTCAGTCGCACCTGGATGCTGGCAAAGAAGTGATCAAGCTGGCGTTGACATGGGATGACCGGTTATCGTTCGTATTAGATGAGCAGCTGGGAATTAAACGGCTCAAGTTTCTCGATATCCTTCAGGAGCAGGCAGATGATGTTGATTCCGGCGACGAGGCGGGGCGTTTTGATGCGGAGTTTTCCATTATGACGCTGGAACTGGCGCGATTTCTTCCGAGACTCTTGGAACTTTTTGGTGGAGAAAATACTCAACAGTAAATGGCTGTTATATTAGGGATAGGCGTGGGAGGAGTGACATGCGATTGAGAACACTCGTGGAATTGACGGGGCTGCTTTTTCTTTATGGAACTTTGACAGTCGGTTATGCGGAGTCCTTCGTTCTGCCGCCGGAGGATGTATCGCTGATCGGTGGTTTTCAGTACACGACCGCGAACGATGAAGATACCTTGCTCGATATTGCCAGGCGCCATGATGTGGGGCAGAGAGAAATCGTGGTTGCCAATCCCGACGTGGATCGTTGGCTGCCGCGTGAAGGAACCCAGGTTTTTCTTCCAAAACGCTATATTTTGCCTGACGCACCGCGCAATGGACTGGTTCTTAATATTGCCGAAATGCGCCTCTATTATTACCCTTCGACGCAGGGGTGGGGTATGCGCAGGGTCTATACCTACCCAATCAGCATTGGCCGAATGGACTGGACAACCCCATTGGGTGCCACCCGGATTGTGAACAAAGTCAAGAATCCCGCTTGGCGGCCGCCGATATCCATCAAGAAAGAGCACGCGGCCGCGGGCGATCCCTTGCCTGACGTCATACCGGCAGGCCCCGACAATCCGTTGGGCGACTACGCGATGCGGCTGGGCATTCCAGGCTACCTGATTCATGGTACGAATAAACCGCTGGGGGTTGGGATGCAGGTGAGTCATGGCTGCATTCGCATGTTGCCGGAAGATATCGAGCAGCTTTTTCCGGAGGTCAGTGTCGGTACCGCCGTGCACATTGTGAACCAGCCTATCAAGGTTGGCTGGGCCGTCGATACGCTGTACATCGAGGTGGAACCCCCGTTGGATGGTGAAAACCATTTCTTTCAGGGGACGCTGGCGTCAGCTATGGATTTGATCGCCAAAAGCGAACCGTTGGAAACACTTGAGATTGACCGGGACGCACTTGTAGAAGCGGTACGGGCACGTCGCGGGATTCCAGTTGCGATCGCTAAACGATCTTTCGTGGATGGTGCGTCGTATGTTGCCCAGGACGATCGAGAAAATCAGCTCGAGGATGAGAAAGACTACAGCTATGCGTCAGGCAATGATTTGTAATTGGAGCGCAACCGCATAGGGTGAATGCTCTTCTCGGCGGACCCTGGAAAAAAAAGCCCTGACAGCCGGGCGCCGTCAGGGCTTTTTAGTGTACTGTTCTTTATGGGATGATTATTTCATCATGGATCGTTTGAACATCCGATCGATTCGACTGTTGGCATCAGCAGCAGCAGCTTGAGCGGCTGATGCCGTGATTTGGGCAGATTCGGCGGCTGCCAGAGCCGAAACCGATGCCGCTGCCGCTTCATCGGCCGTGGTATTGACTGCTGCCACGTCTGCTTTTAGCTTATCGACGTCCGCCTGGAGCCTGTCGAGATCCGACTGTGACGCGCAACCAACCGTCAAGCCCGCGCAGAGTACCAACGCTGAAAATTTTACCGATTTCTTGATCATATTAGTCCTTCCTGTATGTCATGGTGAAAAATTTCTAGTCATTCTCCGCCGTTGCTGAGTGAAACATAGCCCAGCGCTGCTAATTTGCCGCGAAGATGCAAATTTTACCATCAATTTATCAAACATTCACCGAATTACAACTATTTTCAGCTAATAACAACAGGTTTCAGCGAATAACAACGCGCGTTCCTTCGTGGACCCACCGCTTCAATGTGTCGATCTGCTGATTGGTGAGTGCAATGCAGCCCTGTGTCCAGTTCATTCTTTTATGGATATCGGGGTCTGCCGCACCCAGTCCGTGAATGCCGATCATTCCGCCCAGCGGTGTATACTGGGGCGGGCGTTTTCCTGTCACTGCAGCGTGCTTGATCTGTCGATATATGTAAGGATTGATGCGGCCGGACCGCAATCCGCGTTCGGCATACTCCGGAGAAGGATAATTCAAACCAAAAAAGAGGCGGTAGCGACTTCTGGGATTGATCCATCCGATCCTGAATTCGCCCAAAGGGGTTTTATTGTCTCCGACGCGCTGTTTGTAGCCGGCACCATCCTGCCCAATGGCAATGTTTTTGAATGTTGATACGGGTTTGTTTCCTTTTAGAACAGACAAAGACTGTGACCGTGTGTTGACCAACACCCAAATTTCTTCCGGAGCAAGCGCTTTGGGCATGTTCGTCAGGGATCGAAATTTACCGTAACGATTCAGCGCCTGGATCATACGCAATTCGTTCCGTATCCCCTTGATGTCTCGCTTTATATGCTTGACATCTGTTTCTATCCGGCCGATATCCCCCTGGATTCTATCGAGATCTGATTGCGTTGCACAACCAAACATCAAACCTGCAAGGAGTGCCATAATCGGGACGCTAATCGCTTTTTTGGCCATTATTTCGTTCCTTTTGTTTATCCAGCAACAGATAAAACAATTATAATACAATTTCTGGATTCCCATAGTAAAAGGAGTTGACTGAGTCTAGGAGGCTGCCCGAGAACAGACTGATCTACTGCG
>DEII01000219.1:14563-25623 GCA_002352385.1 Methylococcaceae bacterium UBA2778
AACCTGACTCAATCAGTCTCGCCCTCGCGACGATCGCTATTCTCGGACAGCCTCCTAGGAGGTCGTTCCGAATCGATGAGAACAAACGCCTGTCGTTTCAGTTTCAATCAGAATTTCACTTCATGATTCGATATAGCGTTCTGTTGCACAAAAACGGACGGGGATTTTGTCACGCGCCCATCGCAACATGACCCAACATCGCACCAACATTTGTCGAGAGTGTCACCATGCAGATCGAAACTATCAATACAACACCCTACGCAGATCAAAAGCCCGGTACATCGGGACTGAGAAAGAAAGTTCATGTGTTTCAACAGCCTCATTACCTGGAAAATTTTATTCAAGCTATTTTTGATTCGCTTGACGACTATGCCGGGAAAACCCTTATGCTTGGCGGGGATGGCCGTTATTTCAATCGCCCTGCAATCCAGATCATCCTCAAGATTGCAGCTGCGAATGGGTTTGGCGAAGTCCTGGTTGGTCAAGGGGGCATACTTTCGACGCCGGCGGCATCCTGCGTGATACGAAAAAACAAGGCCTTCGGCGGCTTGATTCTCTCGGCCAGTCACAACCCCGGCGGCCCCGATGAGGATTTCGGCATCAAATACAATATCGGCAACGGTGGGCCGGCCCCGGAACACATCACCGATGCAATGTACCGGCACAGCCGGGAGATCGCTCAATATCGCATACTGGATGCTGCGGATATCGATATCGATGAACAGGGCAGCTGTCGCTTGGGGGAGATGGCGGTCACCGTGATCGATCCGGTCGATGATTATGCGGATCTGATGTCCCGGCTGTTCGATTTCGATCTGCTCCGCGAGCGCATCGGTTCAGGCGCATTGTCCCTCTGTTTTGACGCCATGCATGCGGTGACCGGCCCTTATGCCAGGCGAATTCTGCAAGAACAGCTTGGGGCGGCGCCCGGCTCGGTGATCAACGCCGAACCCAAGGAAGATTTCGGCGGCGGCCACCCCGATCCCAACCTGGTTCATGCGCACGAATTGGCCGAATTGATGTTCAGTACGCAAGCGCCCGTGTTCGGGGCGGCATCGGACGGCGATGGTGACCGCAACATGGTTCTCGGCAGGCAGTTTTTTGTCACCCCCAGTGACAGTTTGGCGGTGATGGCGGCAAATGCCCATCGAATACCGGGATATAAGGATGGCTTGATCGGTGTGGCGCGATCCATGCCGACCAGCCGGGCAGTCGATCGCGTGGCAGATTCGTTCGGTGTCGATTGTTATGAAACGCCGACAGGGTGGAAATTCTTCGGCAACCTGCTGGATGCGAAGAGGATCAACTTGTGCGGCGAAGAGAGCTTTGGTACCGGTTCCGACCATGTGCGCGAAAAAGACGGCTTGTGGGCGGTGCTTTTCTGGTTGAATTTACTGGCGGTCCGTCGACAATCGGTGGCCGATATCGTACGCGAACACTGGAAACAGTTTGGCCGTGATTACTACTCGCGCCACGATTATGAAGCCATCGATGCGGGGCTGGCAAACGACATCTTTGATCAGCTGCGCAGCTCTCTGCCGCGGATGCCCGGCAAAACATTCGGTGAATCGACAGTCGAATCCGCTGATGATTTCCGCTATCAGGACCCGGTGGATGGCAGTGTCAGCGAGCGGCAGGGCATACGTATCGGCTTCGAAAACGGTTCCCGCATCGTCTTTCGGCTGTCCGGCACAGGCACGGCCGGCGCGACGCTGCGCATCTATCTGGAGCGCTACGAACCCGATGCCGAAAAGCACGACCAGAATACTCAGGAGGCCCTTGAAGATTTGATCGAGCTGGCTGAAACGCTGTGCGGGGTCAAAAAACGCACCGGAATGACCGAACCGACCGTAATTACCTGATTGAGATTCTGCCCGGTGCGGAGGAGCAGGCAGAGTATCCGAGACTGCGATTTCTCTGCTTTCCGCCTCCGGTGCCCTCAGCGGTTTTTGCCTGCACCGAAGGGCTATAGGCGACTTTCGCTAAAGGTCAGCCGAAAGATCACCGGGCTCAGCAGCGCCAATGCGATCAGGTTGGGAATCGCCATCAGACCATTCATGACATCGGCGAGCAGCCAGATCGTGCCAAGTTTGCCCATCGCACCGAGTGGAATGGCAACCAACCAGAACAGCCGAAAGGGCAGAATGACGCGGATACCAAACAGATATTCCGCGCAGCGTTCACCGTAGTAGCTCCAGCCCAGGATCGTCGTGAAAGCGAATACCGAAAGTCCCAGCGCGACCACATTGCCTCCAAAGCCGGGCAAACCGGCATCGAATGCCAGGGTCGATAGCTCCGCCCCGTTTTCGCCGCTGGACCAGACCCCGCTCATGATGATCACCAGTGCCGTCAGGCTGCACACGATGATCGTATCGATGAAGGTGCCGAGCATGGCAATCATGCCCTGCTGCACCGGGTCTTCGGTTCTGGCCGCCGCATGAGCGATCGGTGCGCTGCCCAAGCCCGCTTCATTGGAAAAAATGCCCCGGGCCACGCCGAAACGGATGGCGGCCCACAACGAGGCGCCGGCAAACCCTCCAAATGCCGCAGTGCCGTTGAAAGCGTTGTCGATGATCAGTTTCAGTGCGGCGGGCAGCTGGTCGACATGCATCCCGATGACGGTTACGGAGCCGGCGATATAGGCCAAGGCCATGAATGGCACGAGCCTTGCCGCAACTTCCGCGATGCGCTGAATACCACCCAGGATAACCACGCCGGTCAATAGGGCCAGAACGATCCCCGTCGCCCAGTCCGGAACCGAGAACATCGATTCGACGGCGTCGGCGACCGAGTTGGCCTGCACCATGTTGCCGATCCCAAAGGATGCCAACATGCCGAACAGGGCAAACAGAAACCCCAGCCAGCGCCAGTTCTTTCCCAAGCCATTCTTGATGTAATACATCGGGCCGCCGACGTGCTTGCCTAGTCTGTCTTTTTCGCGGAAGCGTACGGCCAGCACCGCCTCGCCATATTTAGTCGCCATTCCGAACAGGGCGGTCAGCCACATCCAGAATATGGCGCCGGGTCCGCCCAAAGCGATGGCGGTGGCGACTCCGGCAATGTTGCCGGTGCCGATCGTCGCCGAGAGTGCTGTCATCAGGGCCTGAAACGGCGTGATATCGCCATGATCCGCCGCCTGCCGGCCCTTCCACAGCAGACGAAAAGCGAGGAACAACCGGCGCCACGGCATTGCTTTGAGGCCGATCGTCAAATAAATCCCGATCCCGAGCAGCAACGCCAGCATCGGCGGCCCCCAGATGAACTCGCTGAGACGATTCAGTGTCTCTTCGAACGCTTGCATCAGGTTATAAGAGCCATTTTTCGATTCACCATTTTAGCGGGTTTGGGACGCTTTTTCCGCACAGATAATGCACATATCCGAATAAGGAAGCGCTTCCAGACGCTCACGCGCGATCGGCTTGCCGCAAACGATGCATTCACCGTACTTGCTTTCGTCGATCCGCTTGATCGCACGCTTGATCTTGCTCAATTTTTCACGCGCAGCACCGCCGAGTGCGTCCAACACTTCATCACTTTCACGTTCGGTAACCTGCTCGGCAAAATCTTTTTCGGGGGGCTCATCGGCATGGCGGATCGTGCTCGTGATCTGTTGCAGCCGCTGCTCCAATTCGTCCCGCAAGGCGACGAGCTGTGCCCGGATCGTCTGGTAATCTTCCAAAACGGCCTCCTGTTTTCTTAATTTGACGGGATTTAATCATATTCCTCGTCATCTGCAAAGGCATCTATTCACTCCCTTATCGCCAATTAGTCTCGCTCAATGGAAAAAAGCAGCAAGCAGCAATGCTCATGTTGCAATATTTTTCTCGCGCAGATACGCGGAGTTGAATGCCGATTAAGGTCGGCAATTGCATCCGACTTTATGCTATTCGTCGCTTTGTCCTGAGACAATCGAAAAAATCATTCTCTGCATCCCTGCGCGCTCTGCACGATTATCCGAAAATCCGAATTGGCGTGACTCAGCGGGGTAATTTTATGTGTGGAATCGTTCGTGGCCAAGCAGAGACGAGCAACCATCGAGGATTCGCCATCCCATATTTAGAATTGCTGTGATTATCCTGCCATTCTGGCGCGCGCCCTGAAAGCAAGCTAAATTACATGATGGCATGCAAGACGCGACCCCAATTTCGCAATTTGCGCGCTATTTCACTCTAGAGATAGATGCTGCCTGAATATATGGCAAGGCAAAACAAGACCTGGTACCTTATATACTGGCAGTGATTTATGCATTGCTGTATTAATGTAATTATTCAGATCCCCTCACCCCAACCCTCTCCCGGAGGGAGAGGGAGCTGAGGAATCACAGGACGCTCGCTGCTTTTTCCGTTGAAATGTGCTGATTGATGACGGGGGGAGTGAATAAATACGTATTAATGTGTTGTAAGTTTAACATGGGCGTGCCCTATTACAAGACCTGACCCCATTTTTTTTGTGACCCCATTTTTTTTCAATCAGCAAGTCTCAAAGCCGCCGGCTTCCTGAACCGCGATTAAACGCGCCCGCCGAACGACAAAAAATTGAAAACGAGACAGGCTGTTTTCCACTCGGTTTATTTCTGTGTAGATCGTAAGGTGCGCTATGAGCTTCAATTCCCCGACCAGATTACTGCCCCGATTGATCGAACTGCTGCGCGAGCGCGTCACCGGTGTGCGATATGAACAGCTGGAAGGGTTTACCGAAAAATATTATCGCGATATTGCTGCGGAAGATATTAGGGATCTGGCGCTCGAAGATCTTTGCGGTGCGCTGTTGTCGCATTGGACTTTTGCTCAGCAACGCCCGCGAGGGGGGGCAAAAGTGCGCATATTCAACCCTTCTCTGGAAGAGCACGGCTGGCAGTCATCTCACACGATCGTTGAGATCGTTGCACCGGACAGGCCATTTCTCGTGCAATCCACCATCATGGAAATCAATCGTCATGGACTGACTAATCATCTGGTACTTCATCCTGTGCTCGATGTGACTCGAACCGAAGCCGGACTGTTGATCGAGTCGGACAGTCAGTCGGCGTATGAGACCTGCGCTGAAGCCTTTGTTCATATCGAGGTGGATCGACAAAGCGATCCCGACGCACTCGCTGGGCTGACAAGCGGCATCGAGCGGATACTGAAAGATGTCATCGCCGCAACCGATGACTGGCGACATTGTAAAAAACGGATAGAAAAGGCGTGCGAGGTCGTTCGATCCAGCCCGAAAGAAGTTTCAGAGGAGGCGGTCGATGATGCGGTCGCTTTCCTGCAGTGGCTGGCAGCGGATCATTTTATTTTTCTCGGTTTCAGGGAATATGACATTGATCCGGAAAAAGGCTGCGTCGGCTTCCGCATCGTGGCGGGGACGGGATTGGGCGTATTGCGCGATTCGTTGGTGCCGGCGCCGAAATCGGGACCGGTTCCGCTCTCGCGTGATGCCTGCGCCGTTTTGTGCCGGAAAACGCCATTGATCATTACCAAGGCGACCAGCGGTTCCACGGTACAGCGGCCGGTATTCATGGATTATGTCAGCGTCAAGCGGTTCGCTCCGAACGGCCGGATGATTGGCGAACTGCGTTTTCTGGGGCTGTACAGCGCATCGGCCTATCGGGCCGAATTGCAGCAGATCCCTTTGGTTCGGCGCAAAGTGAACGAGGTGTTTCAACGCTCTGGCTTCTCGCCCGACAGTCACAACGGCCGGGCGCTCATGCATGTGCTGGAAGATTTGCCACGGGATGAGTTGTTTCATTCGGAAGTGGATGAGTTGTATGACTGCGCCATGGGTGTACTACAGCTGCAGGAACGCCAGCGGGTGCGGGTTTTTTTGCGGCAGGATGTGTACGGCCAGTTCATATCGGTTCTGGTGTTCGTTCCGCGCGAGCGTTATCATACCGAATTGCGGCGCAAACTGACCCGAACTCTGATGGAGGTACTTGGGGGAAGGAGTTTCGAGTTCAAAGTCCAGTTGTCGGAATTTCCGCTGGCCAGGATTCATTTCATCATCCATACCGGGCCGTGCGACGCCAAAGAGATCGATGTCAAAGCCATCGAGCGCAGTTTTGTCGAAGCGGTGCACGAATGGAAAGACGGTCTGAAAGAAGCACTACTGAGCCATTTCGGTGAAGAGGAAGGCAATCGGCTGTTCAACGGCTACAGCGGCGGCATTTCGGTCGCCTATCAGGAGGATTTTGCGCCGCGTACTGCGGTGGTGGATCTCGATCATATCGAGGGCATGAGCAACAACGACATTGCGATCATGCTCTATCAGCCGCTGACCGCTCAGAGCAATACTCTGCGCTTCAAACTCTACTGCAGCGACCGGCCGGCGGCGCTTTCGGATGTCTTGCCGATGCTGGAACACATGGGCGTCAGGGTGCTTGATGAGAAGCCGTACGAAATCCGAAACAGATCCGGCCGGCATTTCTGGATCCACGATTTCGGTCTGCTCTACGCCGGACGCGATTCGGTCGAGATCCATGTGCTCAAAGCAGCATTCCAGGAAACCTTTGAAAATATCTGGTTCGCTCGGGTCGAAAACGATGGGTTCAACCAATTGGTGCTCAAAGCGAACCTGAATTGGCGGCGGATTGCGGTGCTGCGAGCGTTTTATTTCTATCTGCGGCAGATCGGGATGACCTTCAGTCAGGCCTATGTCGAACAGACGCTGGGCAACAATCCTCATATCGCTGAACAGTTGATGCGGTTGTTCGCGGCGCGTTTCGATCCGGCCGCAAAGGAGCGGAAAAGAGACGGCCAACGACACGCCGAGGCCATTGCCGAGGCCATCGACAAGGTGGAATCGCTGGATGAAGACAGAATACTGCGGCGTTATCTCAATCTGATTCAGGCGATCGTCCGCTGCAATTATTATCAAGAAAGAGATGATCATTTGGGCATCCCCTATTTTTCTTTCAAACTCGATCCGTCGAAAATTCAGGGATTGCCGGAGCCGAAACCGTGTTTCGAAATATTCGTTTATTCGCCGCGCATGGAGGGCGTGCATCTGCGGGGCGGCCTGGTGGCACGCGGCGGGCTGCGTTGGTCGGACCGGCGCGAAGATTTCCGTACCGAAGTACTGGGCTTGATGAAGGCTCAGATGTCCAAGAACGCTGTGATCGTACCGACGGGCGCCAAAGGGGGGTTCATTGCAAAACGGCTGCACCGCTTGGCCGGCAGAAATCAGATCCATAAGGAGGTGGCGCACTGCTATTCTATTTTTATCAAGGCGCTGCTCGATATTACAGACAACCTCGACGGTGCCGAAGTCATCAAGCCGAAACGCGTCGTCTGCTACGACGGCGACGACGACCCCTATCTGGTGGTCGCGGCCGACAAAGGCACAGCGACGTTTTCCGACATCGCCAACCGGATTGCGCAAAAATATGAATTTTGGCTGGGCGACGCCTTCGCCTCCGGCGGCTCGGTCGGCTACGATCACAAAAAAATGGGGATCACCGCTCGCGGCGTGTGGGAGTCCGTCAAGCGTCACTTCACCGAACTGGGCACCGATATTCAGACCACGCCGTTCACAGTCATGGGTATCGGCGATATGTCGGGGGACGTATTCGGCAATGGCATGCTGCTTTCCGACCAGATTCGGCTGCTGGGGGCATTCGATCATCGGCACATATTTTTCGACCCCGATCCCGATCCTCTGCTCAGCTTCAAGGAACGGCAGCGTCTGTTCGAATGCCCGCATTCCTCCTGGGATGACTATGATCGGAATCGGATTTCCAAAGGCGGCGGGATCTATTCACGAGCGGCAAAATCGATTAGCCTGTCGCCGCAAGTGCGCTCCGTCCTGGCCGTCAAAGAGAAACGGCTTACCCCCAACGAACTCATTCGTGCCATGCTTGCGGCACCGGTCGACCTGCTCTGGAACGGCGGCATCGGTACCTATGTCAAGGCCCATGACGAATCCAACGACCGTGCGGGAGACCGCGCCAATGACAGCGTGCGCGTCGACGCCCGCACCCTGCGCTGCAAAGTGGTGGGGGAAGGCGGCAACCTCGGCTTTACCCAACGGGGAAGAATCGAATTTGCGGCCCGGGGCGGGCGCATCAATACCGATTCCGTCGATAACTCGGCCGGAGTCGACTGTTCCGACCATGAAGTCAATATCAAAATTCTACTCGACCGGATTGTTTGTCAGGGCGACCTGACCCGAAAGCAGCGCGATCAGCTGCTCAAGGCGATGACCGCCGAGGTGGCGCAGCTAGTGCTGCGCAACAATACGCTGCAGACTTGCGGGATCAGCCTGGTGGAGGCCGAGGCGGCTGAAATGATGCCGCTGCATCGGCGGGCGATCCAGCTTCTGGAACAGCGCGGATACCTGAATCGAGGCTTGGAGGCGATGCCAAACGACGACGCGTTGGCTGCACGGGCGGCACAGGGAAGTGGGCTGCTCCGTCCGGAGATTGCTGTGCTTATGGCCTATGCCAAGATATTGCTCAAAGATGATCTGCTGTCGAATCCCGCGGTGCTGGACAGGGATCTGTTGGTGCCGACTCTGACGCTCTATTTCCCCAGCCGGATGCGCGAACGGTATACGCAAGCGATCCGGAGCCACCGGCTGCGAAACGAGATTACGGCGAATCAGCTGGTCAACAGTCTGGTAAACCGGCTTGGACCGTCGTTTGCGTTTCGAATGATGGATGAAGCAGGTTCCGACGTCGAGGATGTCGTTTGCGCCTATCGCTTGGCCCTTGAGGTGCTCGACATCCAGTCCATATGGCATCGGATCGAATCCCTGGAGGGCGACATCGAGCCCGGAGTTCAACTCGATATGATGATTTTGGTTCGCCGGGTGGTGGAACGCGCCATGTTCTGGCTGCAGCGACACTTGTTGAAGGTGGAAGCCGACGAGTGGAAACCAGCCGAATTCCGGTCTGGTATCACATCTTTATCCGACCGGATGCTGGATTTGATGCCGAAAAGCGAAAAGCAATTCGCCGGCGCACGCATCGAGCAATTGATGATGGCAAAGGTCCCGGAAAAGCTTTCCGAAAAAATCGCCACTTTGAATACTTTGTTTTCCCTCCTCGATGTGATTGCTGTTCACTGCCGCAGTGGACGGCCGCTGTACGAGGTGGCGCAGGTTCATTTTGCGCTCGACGAAAAGCTGGAGCTGAGCTGGCTGCGAACACAAATCAGCCTGCTCCAGCAGGGCAGCTATTGGCAATCCCTTGCACGCAGTGCAATGCGTGATGAATTTCATGGCCGGTGCCAATCACTGATCGATGATGTCATCAGGCGGCAAACCGGTTCGGCGCCACAGATGATCGAGGCATGGACGAACAGGAAGCGTGCTGCCATCGATCGCTACAGGAACCTGCTCAGCGCGATCCAGACCGACGCGCCGGTGGAGTTCGAAAAAATGGTGGTCCTTTTGAGAGTGCTGCACGCCATTGTCGGATAACTGCCAGCGGCGCTCCGAAAGTGTATCAAACCTGGCGGTTTGAAAATGATGGATTTTCTTCTTCCGTGTTCTTCTGATTTTTAACCTGTTTCCGTGAGTTCATAGCCATCGAAGGTAAATATAGTGTCAGTGTGGCGCTGAGTATCAAGACGGGTTTATTGAAAAGGTATTCAGGTGGCTGGCCTCAGGGTTTTCTGGATGGGAGGGAAATGCGCGGTTAGCCGTAACCCAACCGATCGTAGGCAAGCTGGAAAGCGCCAAAACCAGGACAATGCCGGGAGAAGCGGAGTTTCAAGCGACGGCCAGAGTCGATCAATCGTGCCGCCAGATACATGAGCTCCTGGATAACGGTTTTCAAACGGCGTCGTTTGGCACGATGACGTACCGGGCTGATGTCGCCGGTGAGGCTGATAAGCCCTATCCACCGCAGGATATTGTAGCTGAGCGCCGCCAGCGTCATGATCAGGTCGTTGGTAGCAAATTTGCCGGACGGCAGGCGCTCGATGTCCAGATCGGTTTTGAATTCGCTGTGGAATTGTTCGGAGGTGCCATGGTCCCGGTACAAAGCAATGATGATTTCGTCGTCGTACTCCGCACTGTTCAATGAGGTCCACCAACCTTCGATCTCGATGTCCGGGATCAGCAGAGTCTGGCCGTGCTTGTCGATGGTCCGCTCGATCACCCGTATCACCCGCCGAAAACGGAAAGTCTCACCGTCGACGGTTTTTGCTTCTTCGATGCTGAAGGTGGCCACACGCTTCCCTTCCCGGGGTGTTTCCCAATGCCCGAGTTCCTCGGCTCGCTCCAGCCAGGCATGCAGATTCTGACGCCGCGGATTCCATTTGAGAATGAAATCGGCCGCATCCCGGGCCAGCGCCACACGGGTATCCCAGGCATCATGGCCACTGTCAAGCCGCGCCAAGATAGGCCGCGAAGTCAGCTTGCGGGCATTCGGCAGGACCCGCTCCAGCGTGTAGAGAAATTCGTTCTGACAATGCTGCTTACCCTCGCGCAGCTCACACGCCAGACACCAGCCTTCCTCGCCCAGATAGGCCGCAATCGGGGCATAGCCGTCGACCCCTTTGTAGGTCCTCGAAACACCCTCCTTGCGGATTCCCGAGTTGTCCATCGGAAACACGTCGATATCCAACGCTACGTAACCGATCGCCAAAGGCGTGACCGGTACCTTGGCCTTCACCAGAAACTCGATTACTGCCTCATACATCAACGGCAATAGGACTTTCGCATACTTATCCAGGCGCTGACGCAAACGTGCCGCCGAGGGGACTTGACCAATGCCGAGGGATTCCTTGAAGAAGCGATCCGTGCGAACATTCTCCACCGCTTCAAAATCACTTTTGCCCAGGCACAACAGCCCGAGGTAAGATTTGATCACGTCACTGTGCGGAATACCGTGCCGAAGAGGAATCGCCGCCCGCAGAGATTTCATTAACGTCGTGAAGCGATTGAGGCACAGCCCCACGAGCGCTAAACCCGAATGCGAGGTATAAAATTCGGAATTGGATTGCTCCACAATAAAACGTTTCATCGTTCACCTGCCGGGTGAGTCTGAAGAAACGTATATTTTACCCGATTTCGCTTGCTATTTCAGCATGTTAGGCGTATCTTGGCGGGGTTGGAGTCACGGATTCAGG
>DEII01000024.1 GCA_002352385.1 Methylococcaceae bacterium UBA2778
GCGCGGGAGGCAGGTTACGCCCAGCGGGAAACACGACATGCCAACTCGGCTGACACTGCCTTTGGCTTGAGAAGGTAATTTTCCAATTCCCACCGACGTAAGACATGTATGCGGTCACCATACGGCACCGTTGATTCGAACTTTCCGTCATCGGTTTCCCAAAAAAGATCTGGCTTTTCGTCGGCCAACAGCACGTCCCGATCGATAATGCCGAACGCGGTCAGTCGCTGATCGAGGGCTTGTTCGACTTTGCGGAGCACAGCATTGTAACCCCCGCTTCCCGTGGCGCCTTCTTCCGCACTTTCGAAACGGATCTTGTCTTGTCGGTCCGCAAACCAATGATCGCAGAAGATTCGGACATCTTCTCCGGATTCCAAAAAAATCTTGACCCCGCCCTCATACTGACTACCGATAAAATCCGTCGATAATGACTTAAAGCTTGCCATTGTCACCTCCTGCTGTTTTGTTAGACGAGCTCTTTTTCCTCGATCAACTCCCCACCCAAATGGAGCCCCTCACGCTCGATTTTCATAGCCGCGGAAAAGCGCCTGAGGATCTCAGTTGAATGCGTCGTCATGATGATCGTGAATCCCGGATGGTCCAATACGAGCTTTTCCAGCGCGTTATAGAGTCGATGCGCCCAACGAATGTGTAAGTGTGTGTCCATTTCATCGATCAGGATCACGGTGTTTGCGGTTGAGTGTGCTGCAATGCGGAGAAACAGATGGACTAGACTTTTTTCGCCGCTGCTCAGCCGGTCAAGGCGGTGCATCTCTCCATTACCGGCATCGACCTGGGCTTCCGGAGGCACCTTTCGGACTCCTTTCAAAATTTTGGGTGTGTCGTCGAAAACCTGTTTGTTAACAAGTTCCTGCGCTTTTTCGAAAGACCCATTGTCGAGCCACTTCAGCCAGACCAACAAATGATCGAGCGAATCCTCCCAGCGGGTACTGTGAGCGTCGAAGGCATGAAGTGGGCGATAGTTCCAGTGAGATGGTTCACTGATAGGTCTTTGCATGCTGGCCGCTCCACTTCGACCAGGTTCACAGTGGTCGTCACTCACGGAAGGGATGTCACGATAAGCGGAAAAGTAGAGAACTGTCGGCAGGTGAAATGAAGGCAGGTTGAACGACTTGATAGGCGCGTCTTGGGTCGCCGCACGGATGGTGGCAGCCAAGTCCTGCAACAAATCGTCTTTCCGGGAGCCGATATTTTCGTAACGTCCGACAACAGGACTGCGAAAGCCGGAAAGGTGCCAGCTCTCCGCACTATTCCGACTGAGCAGGTCTTCCGACCAGGGTTGTAGCACCACATCTTCACCCAGGGTCCCGGCTATGACGGAGAGCACCACGGCGCGGTCCCGCCCTTGCCAGTGCACCCTTAACCAAAAATCGAGTTGGGCTCGGCCCCCCTTCCTGTCCAAATCTTCATGCCCATAGCTTTCAACCTCCCGCTTGCCCATCATGTCGACCATGCAGGTGAAAATCTCCAATGCAGTGGTCTTGCCGAGCCCATTGGCGGAAACCATCATATAAAAGTTACAGGCGTGCTGCTGATCGTCCGTGAAATCCATGGTGTGAAGGGTTCTGAATGGCCCGATGCGATCCAGCGTCAAGAACAACGGCCTGAATTCATGGATTATCAACTCGTCCAATGCAAGTTCCTCAGTGTGTTGATCCGATCAAGGCGTTCCAAATCGCTTGATTGCTGCGGCGATCTCGCTGTTGCCGATGTTGGCCCCATGGACGCGGACGAGCTTAGGCCGGTCTGTCAGTCGCACCAGCATATCCCCCTTGCCCAACAATGCCTCCGCGCCTCCTTGGTCGAGAATGATTTTGGATTCGGTGCGTTTTTGAACGCGCAATGCAATCCGAACCGGAATATTGCTTCGTAGCAAGCCACTGAACGTAGCCGCATCGGGTCGTTGTGTGGCGAGGATCAGGTGAATCCCGGCGGAGCGTGATTTTTGTGCCAACCTCACCAAGGGAGTCTCCAATTCCCGTGACTGCATGAACAAATCGGCAAGTTCCTCTACCACAAGGACGATGCGGGGCATTCCGGTTTTTTCGCTGGCTTCGTCGATGTTTCTGACGCCCAATTCGGTGAATAGTCGATTTCTCGAGTCCATTTCTTCCACCAAGCCCGTCAGAATTTCCGCAGCATCGACCACGGATTTTGCCACCATCCTCCCGAACAGCTGAGGGATATTGCCGAATGCACTCATTTCAGTCCCTTTCGGATCGATCAAGGCCAGTTGCAGCTGATCCGGTGAGAGCGTCGCGAGCAGCGACACAAGCATACTGTAAAGGCAGACGGTTTTTCCGCTGCCGGTCACGCCGGCGACAAAGATGTGTGGAGCCGCCGCCAAATCCATCGCAACGTCATCGCCCAAAGGGGACTGGCCCAACCAAATTGGCAAGGTTTCGGTGTGCGGCCGATCGGCCCAGGCAAACAGGCGGTCGGGCGAAACCGAATGCCAGCGGGCAGCTGCACGGGGGATATCCAGATCCACCACGCCGGGTTGATTGCTAACGGTGAGCGTTACGCTATCGTCAGGAACACCCAAGCGAAAGGCGAGCTTTCCCAGCCCTTTTCTTAGCTGATCCAGGTGGTGACTGTTGGATAGATACAGAGAATGGCGATCCAGCCGGACGCCTTGGTGCGATTGTCGAAGTTCCGCTTGTACTCCGATTTCGGTGAGCGCGTCTGCCAATGCCTCGGTATTCCCCTCCGTGTTAACTATACCGGTGGACGGGGCGTTTTCGGGAAGCAATTCCTGTCGCAGCCAATTGACGAAATTGTGGCTGCGGTTCCAACTGGTGCGGATTTCGCGCAACCCACGTCGGATGTGGCGTTGCAACAGGCGGGTATAACGGGATTCGGAAACGAACAGGTCCTCGTTGTGATAAACGCTCAGTAATGCGCGAACGGCGTCGTCGAAGTCGAGATGTCCTGTCGAATCCTGGTCGGTTCCTTTTCCAGTCACTTGTTTCAGCCAATAACTGGATCCGTTGGCGGAGGGGGAGATCTTGTCGAAGTCAGATTCGGGATGAGTCGGCATCCGCAGAGATTTGGACAGAGCCAAGCGCAGCATCCGGTATTTAGGAGCCTTCGGCGCGCGTGTACGAAAGCCATATGTCAGCACCTGATCGATGACGTTTTCGTCTTCCAGGCTCGTATAGATGTCAGCCATGGGCCGCCTCCGGCGTCGGCTCGATCAATTCGAAACTGGTTTCTTCACCGGATGGATTGTTTAAATGGAACGTTCGGTAGATGTGCGGGGCCAGCAGGCGACTTTTCCTTTCATCCAGTTCCGAATCGGTGGGCAACAGGATGACCTGCTGACTTGCGTGGGGATAATACCGGGTCAGCAGATTATCCTGATGGTTTCGGTCGATTCGACCAAGTGGCGTGTCGATGATCACAGGCAGATCGCTTCCGGAAGCGTCTTTGAGTGCCCAAAGCAAAGCGGTTGCGGCGAGCTGTTTCATTCCGGCTGAAAGGCTGCTCATAGCGATTCTGTTATCCACGGCATCGCGATAGCTGAGTTGAAAAGACTCATCTACCCGTGCGCTGTGAACTAATGCGTTCGAGTCCAACAGTGCCTTTATGTGTTTGTTGAAAGCATTCTCCAGTTCACCACGCATCTCCTCCTTAAGCTTTTTCTTGTATGCGTCCAACAGGTCACGCATCTGTTTCAGCAAACTAAGGCGGGCCCGGACGACAGCCGAGTACTTCGCCTTGTCCCTCAGCGACTCGATCTGTTTCTCCAACGGGCCGATCTCTCGCCGGGCAATCGCCAATTTATGATCGATGTTCCGAGCGTGATCGCGCTGTTCCAATAGATCGCTCTCCTTTTGATCGAGGTCATGCTGCAGCCGTTCCAACCGGATCTTATCCTCTTCCGACAGATCCCGAACGTTCTGCAGCTCGTTGTCGGCCTTGGCTCTGGCTTTGTCCGCTTTTTGTGCGCGTTCCAAATGTTCGCGCAATGTGTCGCCCGGACGATGACCAGGTTGGCAAGTCGCCAATAAAGCGGCGAGTTTTTTCGCTCGACCTGTTTCCATATGAAACACGCTGCCCTGATCGCACTCGATATCGCGTGCATCCAACAGTTTGGATATGCGCGTCTGATAAAAGCGCACTTGACTGTCCATCAGTCGATTGTTCGGGTAAGGTGGCGTAATGAACACATCATTGAGCGGCTTTTTCAGCGAAGCGAGCAATTCGGATGTCGCGTTGTTTCGACTGGTTGCGCAACCTTCGGCTACCATCATCGCCTCTTTAGCCAATTGAGGATTGATCCGCAAAAAGGCGTCGTGTTCGAAGGCCGCCGACAGATCCGACAAGGCTTCGGCCAGACGTTCCTCCTCTTTCTGCTTTTCCGCTTGCAGCCGGGAACTGTTTTCAATCGTTCCGGTGCCCCGCAACAATTGAACGTTTCGCCGCAATTGCCGAATTTCGTCTTCCACTTCCTCGATGAGGCCTTCCACCCGGTCTTGTTCCTGCTTCAGATTGCTGGCCGAAAGCTGCAGCTCCTCATATTGGTGTTCCGCCTTGAGCAAATCTTCTTTCGTTTTTGAGTCCAGTGCGTCACGACTCCACTCTCTGCGAATATCATCCAGGTACTCTTTCATGTTGTCTACTGGACGGATATCGAGCAGTTGCTCCATTTTCTCGATGATTTGGTTGCGGTTGGCCTCGGCCAAGTACCCGACCTCCTCGGCATCGAAAAAGAAGAAAGGAATGTAATCGAGGGGCAGCAGGCGCGACAGATGCTCCTTGGCATCATCGCCCGACAAGGCCGGCACGCGAGGCGCCGATACATCAAGCCGGTCCTTGAAGTTGTCATTACGCAAATCCCAACTCCGACGAACTTTCGTCTCTTCACCTTGTTTGTCAATCAGCACAGCGGACACGCTGCAGCGTGTCTCGCCGTGCAACCGGGCTTTGTGATTCAGAATGCCCCACCACGAACGGGATACCGTATCAATGCCCAGAACAAAATCCTTTTCGCGCAAAGAGCTGCCTCGTTGCACACCACCTTTCAATTGCTCTGTTACTCCCCCAAACAGCAACTTGACGCTGTTAAGAAAACTGGTTTTGCCGTAGCCATTGCGACCTGTTATGACGACAATGTTACCGGTGGCCGGTGTCGGTGGTGCAAGGTCGAACCGGTTTTCACCGTGATAGGAGAACAGGTTGCTGATAGTCAGGGACTGAAAGATCATTCCATAGAAACCAGGTTGTTTCTGAACGCGGATTCAATGATTTTTTTGAGATCGCTTTTTAGGCCGGCTTTCGCCCCCCACTGGCTCAAGTCAGGATATTGATCCATCAGGGCAGCCATCTGCTCGGCGAGCTCGTCCGGTATTCCATGATCGCTAGCCAAGCCGAGAAACCATTCCATGTGTTCTTGTTTCATGTCGATTGCTCAAACAGTTTCCAGGGTTCCCGTCCGAATTTTTCGGCGATTCGGTAGGCGCTCTCCATTACATCGAATTCCCTTGACCATTCCGCCTGGATCGCTCGCATCTCTTCGTCGGAGAGGAGGATTCTGCCGACCTGCTGCTCGGTTTTCAATAGTTCGGACAAAATCTCTTTTCGGGTGGATGCTATAAAGGGTCCCAAACCCTCTC
>DEII01000136.1 GCA_002352385.1 Methylococcaceae bacterium UBA2778
GGGCGCAACCCGTCTTCCGCGCCGCAATGTGTTGATTGTTCGTTCGATAACGGCAATTGAGCCTGCTAGGTGCCCATGTGGTTGATTTTCTCTTGCCAAAAAGCCCGCTAAGCCATTGATTCATGGTCAAGCGCGGAACGTGGGTTACGCCCTCCTGCCACTTAGCCATCATCGCTTCTTTATTCATTTCTGATTCGCTCCCATTTTGTTCTGCCATACTTCCTTTATCTTCCGTTCCACTACCCTTGTGCTCCATGTGTGAGCCTTTCATATCACCCTCTTCATTAGCAGACAATACTGTAGGAAAACCTAGAGCTAAAATACATATCCCAGTAAAGATTAATTTTAGGCGATTTTTCTATTGTCATTTCCTTTCTTTTTTCGTTTCTTTTTTGTCGGAAAACCGTCGATACTTGATCTAAACGATTGGTGGAATTTTCTATTACTTTGAATATAAATACTCCCATTCATTGGATTCTTGGATATCTAACAATTAATATTCGATCGTCCCATTTGCAGGAGCATGTCTAAATTCAAATTAAGAAACCATGTGAAAAATTGGGCACATACCATAACCTCATTTAATATTGGAACCATTCTCTTCAATATTAGCCCACTGCCCAGGTATTAACTTCTTAAATGATAACCTGTTTTAATCATCCAACGAGCCAGAAATATGCAAATACTAAGAAAGATAAAAATCATCATAAGGCTAATTGACAGGCTAACATCGGACTTTTCGTAAAAACTCCATCGAAAACCACTGATCAAATAAACAACCGGGTTAAAGAGCGAGATTTTCTGCCACACGCCCGGCAACATATGAATACTATAGAAAGCCCCTCCCAAAAATATCAGAGGCGTCACAATTAACATCGGAATAATCTGCAGTTTCGCCCAGCTATCAGCCCAAACACCAATAATAAATCCAAAAAGACTAAAACTTACCGATGTTAGGATAAGAAAAATAACCATTAAGAAGGGATGTTTGATTTCAAGAGGAACAAAAAAACTTGCTGTCGTTAATATCAGTCCACTTAATATCATCGATTTAGTAGCTGCAGCACCCACATACCCAAGCAATACCTCTACATAAGAAACCGGAGCCGTTAAAACCTCATAGATTGTTCCAGTAAATTTGGGCATATATACACCAAACGATGCATTGTTAATGCTTTCATTTAATATTGACAACATAATCAACCCCGGCACGATAAAAGCCGCATAGTTGATCCCATCAATATCAGTAATGCGCGATCCGATCGCAGAACCAAACACAACAAAATATAATGATGTTGAGACAACCGGCGTGGCAATGCTTTCAGCCAGTGTCCGCCATGTTCGGGCCATCTCAAAATTATAAATTGCCTTAATCGCGAAAAAATTCATTAGCTTTTTACCAATTGAATAAAAATATCTTCTAATTTGCTTTGATAAATGTGAATGTCCTTATACGTAATTCCTGATGCTGATAAATCAGCATGAAGATCAGATATCCCTTTTTCTTCTTTAGAAGCATCATAAAGATAACAAAGCTTTGCGCCATCTTCCTTTAGACTTAATTCCCACTCCTTCAATGTTACCGGTATTTCCTTAATAGAAGTTTCTAAATCAAAAATCAGCTCCTTTTTCCCAAACCTCTGCATCAATTCATTTTTATTTTCCGTAATAATAATTTCCCCCTTATTAATAACACCAATACGATCGGCCATCTCTTCTGCTTCTTCTATATAATGTGTTGTCAAAATGATCGTAACACCTAGGTTTTTTAATTCTTTGACCTGTTCCCACATGTCACGGCGCAACTCCACATCAACGCCGGCTGTTGGTTCATCTAAGAAAAGCACTTGCGGTTCATGCGACAAAGCCTTAGCAATCATTACGCGCCTTTTCATTCCTCCTGAAAGAGTTAACATACTATTTTTTCTTTTATTCCAAAGACTTAATTTTTTGAGAATTATTTCGATGTGTTTTCGGTTCGGCGCCATACCAAACAAACCTCGACTAAAATTAACTGTACCTAATACAGGCTCAAACATTTCAACACACAACTCTTGTGGGACAAGTCCAATTAAAGTTCTCGTTAAACGAAAATCCTTAATAATATCATGGCCATTAACAGTAATTTCTCCACTTGTTGCATTGACAAGACCTGTAACGCAACCAATTAATGTTGTTTTCCCTGCACCATTAGGCCCAAGTAAAGCAAAGATTTCGCCTTTGTGAATATCTAAATTAACATCTTTTAGCGCTTCCAGCCCATCTGAATATGTCTTGTTTAAATTTTTGATTGAAAGTATCGGTTTCATATTAGCAATATTGTAACACAACGGTGGCTATATCAAAATACTTGACAGGCCGGCCGAAGTCCTTTCTAAAGGTCACCGCAATCTCGTCCATCAATAACGAGTTTAGATTTTCCTGCCGGTTATTGTCTATATCACACAAACACCAAAACTCATTTGAATCATTTATGCGACGCCAACCAAATATTATTATCTTTGGTTAGATTCATTCCATTCATGAATTGCGGATAGTTCATTTCCCTTTCATACTTTTTAACATCAGGTATAACTGTGAAAAGAATACGGACAAGATTCCAAATCGCCCGCATCTTGTTTGACAAAGTTCTCTTTGTTTCTTTACTCTCTGCAATATATCGCCGCGCTATTGATTCAAAATCCTCGGCATCCCTGTCAACTATGTCATTAACAACATTCGTAACACCACCAATTGCAAAGGTGTTGTTTTCAAGTTCTTTGAAACCCAGTTTAAGCAGTTCTTTTGCTGCGGGGAGGCCTGTACGACCATTTGCCGAGGTGACAAGAAGTTTTTGTTTTAAAGACATTGTCTGATTCCCCTGGTTTTCTTCACTCAGTGGGCTCTTGTGCAAATAACTGCATTCAAGGTCACCCGGTTTTCCAGCATGTTTTCCAACAGGCATTTAATCCTGGTTGAAAACTCTGGACCAAGAACAAGCTGCAGACCTACCGGAGACGGCCCACTGTAACCGTTCAGACCCCCTCCAGAATTTTGCCGGTTTTTGCAACTACGGAACGAACTATCAATAACTTACGGCAGTTTTTCAAGAAAAATGCCGATTTTTGAGTGGGAGGGGTCTGAACGGTTACGACTGACTTTGTCCATCAACCCCAGCCATTCGTTGAGTATTTCCCCGACGGCACAGTAATCTTCGCTCAGGTCGATACCCGTGACCTTACAGCCGGAAGTTGCCGCCAGATGTCGAGCGGGTCCACCCAGACCAGAGCCAATATCGAGCACATGCATGTCCGCTGTTACACCAAGCATCTGGATCAGTTCTATCGTGGCAGCCCTGGCGCGGGTATGAAATTCATCGACAGGTGCGAGATCGTCAAGTGTAATTGTATCCCAGCCTTTGGCCATTTTGTGAAGTCCTTCTTCGATGCGGGCAAGTAGCTCGGGCGATGAGTAGTGTTGCTTGACTACGGCTGTATTGTTCATATTGGTTCTCCATTTATTGATATCTGCTTGATTAAAATAGTGTATATACACGGAGTCGTCTGAAAAAATAAACCACGAATAACCATCTTGTTTTCTTACAGGAGTGAGCGGGTCACATGGGTTAGTGTTCGAATCTCTTTTATTAAATTACCCCACTGAGTCTGGCCCAGGCTTTCGACGACCCGGGTTTGCGCCTGTTCCCAGAGAGACATTGCCCTATGTAACATCTTCTTGCCCTTAGTCGTAATCTTGACAATACGGCTTCGGGCATCTTTACCGGCGCATACTTGTATCAGGCCATCACGCTCAACCAGCTTGAGGTTGCGTGTGAGTGTTGTCCGGTCCATTCCTAGCTCACGGGCCAGTTCGGTAATGGAGATTGGACCAAGACCTGATAATATCGCCAGTAAAGAAAACTGGGTGTTCTTGAGACCACTCGGTTGCAGAAAATGATCATAGAACTGGGCCATCAGCCTTGAGCTCTTGCGGAGGTTAAAACAAGTACAATCGGCAACATTCAGGCATTTCTTCATCTCACATTCTCAAATGTAAACAAGTATATTTGCAATCATAGTGTATATACACCTATTCGTCAAGCACCGCCAAAAGCTTCATAGATCCTTGCAATCAGCATCGCCCAAAGGGATGCGGCATAGAAAGGCGTCTTGGATACAGCCTCCGATAGGTCTTCATCGACAACCGGCGCTTGATCGGCTGAGACGGCTTCATCACCCATGGACAACCCGGCGCGGACCGTTACAGCTTGGCGTAACGGGACGTTCGGCGCCAGAACACCATGATAACGATGTCGAGGCTTGCGCGGCGGTGGTATCAGCACAGCGAGCTTATCCAAAAACTCAAGCAGTGTGAGATGATGAAAAAAAAACCGGCAAACCACGCCCTTCCCGACCCAATCAGTCCAGGGCCGAGATCCAGGTGTGCGCCCGATGCCACAGCCGGCGCAGTCAATTGACCGATGACTTCACCCCCGGGCAGCCGTTCATGGATGCCTATCGCCCGGCACTGTTGAGAGAAGGACTCTATTTGCTCGATGGACAGATGCAGAACGAGGTCTATATGTGGGGCTCTTTCCGGCAAAGCAGAATGTATCACGCCGGTGTGACCTGCTCCGACTGCCATGATCCCCACGCCGCCGGCCGCAAAACACCTGGCACGGAGGTATGCGATCAGTGCCACGCGGCAGCACGCTACACCCGGACGCAGCACCATTTTCACGCGCCTGTTCGCCCTGGCAACATTCAACCGTGATGCAGGTACGGGAAGCCGCCGCCCTTCATGCCCGCAAGTTGCAGGAACTCATGCCGGGCAATCCAGCCATCGAGCAGCTGATTCAGGATCTGCAGAATCAGTGACTACGCCACCCTGGCTTCGGATCGTAACTTCAAAGCCGGGTTGATCGCTCTTTCGGCCGTCTTGTCGCTCACGCTCGTTCAGCGATAAGGAACCTGTTATCGAAGACCGGGGCCGCACAAAAGGGGCGCCATAATCGACTTAACTCGGGAAGCCTGTGATTTCTTGGCGGAGATGATGGCGCCGGCAAAACAATGGCGGTACAATGCGGCTGAACCGGGCGTTTCGCCCATGAACGTTCTCGAGTTGACGGCATTGAAGAATCGGACTGTTTAGGAGGAAGCCGCATGAAACGAAGCAGCACAAAACATCTACTTGCGGGAGGACTGCTGGTAGGCCTTTCTCTTGGTACTGTGCCGGTCTCGGCGAAGGATGACGCTTCTCCGATCGACCCACAACTCCAAGCGTTGCTCACCAAGTACCATCAGGCCCTCAAGAGTCAGGATCTCGCAGCGGTGGTCAGTACCTATGCGCCGGGATCCAGCACCGTTCTGCTCGGGACCGGCCCCGGTGAGCGTTGGCTCGGACAGCAGGAGATCAAAGACGCCTACGAGCACTTTTTTGCCGATTATGACCGGGGAACGATGACCATCTACTGCGGCTCGCAGGCTTCCGGTATAAAAGGAAATCTCGCCTGGCTGCTGGCCGTGTGCGATTTCACCGATTCCCTGAAAGGCAAAAAAAGGGAGTACGGGGTCAATTTCACCGCAGTGGCGGAAAAGCAGGACGGTGCTTGGCGTTTTCGTACCTTTCATTTTTCCAACCTGACCGGCGGTGAGTAGCGACAACGATTCATCCACGATCGGAGGCAATCATGAGCCAGCAGGAACAACCGGAAGAAGTGGAAAACGACCGCGATGAGAGCGACCTGAAAAGCCGACGTGAATTTCTCATCGGTCTCGGCAAGTGGTCGAAAGTCATCATCGGCGGTGCCGTGTTCGGCGGTCTGTTGACGGTCGATAAAGAGGCGCAGGCCTGGATCAACCGCCGCGGTTACGGTGGCGGTTGGATCAACAACAGGGGGTACTACGGCGGTGGCTGGCTCAATAACAGAGGATACTACGGCGGCAGCTGGGCAAACGCCCGCGGGGGCGGCGGCTGGGCCAACCGCCGCGGAGGTGGAAGTTGGGCCAACCGGCGCGGCGGCGGAGGCTGGGCCAATCGGCGCTGGTGAATACCATCGCGAATCCGGCCTTTGGTTTTCTCTCAGCGCATTGCTCGATCGACGACGCGACGACTGAAAGAGCATCAAGCCGGCCGAGTCCAGCCTGGCATGGTGCTCACAGCGCACCCTACAGCGCGGCGACGTTAAATGTGGGGTGCGCCGCGCGCGGCCAATTGGTCGGCATTAACCTGTCGAACTTAATTCATGCATGTTCCTGAGGAGGAAAAAACCATGAACGATCGATTTGCAGGCTGGCTGCTGGCGAGCTTTTTCGCTGTCTCCGCGCCGGCCATGGCGGACAATGCCGCCATGACAACCGGAACAGCAATTCAGGCGCTGCTCTCGAAACATGATCAGGCGCTCGTCAAACAGGATCTTGCCGGCGTACTCGATACTTTTATGGTCGATGCCATACTGCTGGGAACCGGGCCGGGCGAACAGTGGCGTGGAACAGAGGCGATCAAGGACGCCTATCAGCATTTCTTTGCCGACTACGATGCCGGTTCGTTGAATATCGACTGCACCTGGCACTCTGCCGGCACCAACGACAGCCTCACGTGGCTGACGGCCATGTGCTGGTTCACCGATTATCTGAAAAACGAGAAAAGAGAGTTCGCGGTCAATATATCGGCAGTGGCGGAAAAGCAGGGAGGCGAATGGCGATTTCGTACCTTTCACTTCTCCAACGTCACCGCGCCTGAGCAGCCGGAACAGGCCGCCCCTTAAGGACCGGAGGCGCAGCAATGAGTCAGGACGAAAAACCGGAAAAAAGCGATATCATCGATCCGGATGCGGAGCTGACAAGCAGGCGGGAATTTTTGATCGGCCTCGGCAAGTGGTCCAAGGTGATCGTCGGCAGTGCGCTGCTCGGGGGTTGCTACACGTACGGTGGAACCGGCTGGATCAACCGCCGCGGCGGCGGCTGGATCAATGGCCGCGGCTACGGCGGCGGAGGGTGGGTCAACCGACGCCATAACTATCGAGGCGGCGGCGGATGGGTCAACCGGCGCGGCGGCGGCCGCAGTTGGGTCAACCGACGCTAGTCGTAGTCGGCACCTCCTTCGAACCGCACTCGGTTTCAAAGAGAACCCATGAATGAGGTCGTATACAATATTCCGGCCTGCCGAATCGGTGCTTACCAAGGACACCCGCTCATCGCGCGATCCTCCGATCCATCGGAATGGATCCGATGTTTGTCCGATGACACGCTGGATCACGTTGTCTACCTTCAGCTGCTGTCGATCTCAGCGGATCTCGACCCACTGATGCATTGGGGCGAAGGCGTTCCCCTCGAATTGGTCGTACAGGACCCGACCGCGGAATTCCCGTTACTCTATGACTGCACGAACCTGCTGGACCGGCACCCGGTGCGGGTGTCGATTCCGCTGACGCCCGGCTTTGGTCAGGCGGTAAAACTCGCTGTTTCGCTGCAGTTCGGGGTCCAGCTCAGAGTAACACAGCCTGATTCGCTCCCCGTCGACGAGCTGAGAAACATCCTTCATTTTTATCTGCACCATTCCACCGCCTCCCAGCCCATCGATTTTTTCCACAGTCTGTTTTTCGCCTTCCACGACGAAGAGCCTATGACGCTTTGGGAGATCCAGGAAGAGGATCCCGCCTGTTTCCGATTCGTCGACGATCAGGGCAGAGAGCACCTGCCCGGACGCTTGGCACGAATGGACTTCGCAGGGGATAAAGCCCTGTTCATCGAGGAGTTCAAGAAGGTGGTTCGGGCACCGGAGAGCGAATGTTCCGATTGCGCCTTTTTTCAGAACTGCGCCGGCTATTTCAAATGGCCGAACCCGCATTACCGCTGCGACGGCATCAAATCCCTGCTCCGGATGCTCCGGGATGCTGCCTCGGAACTGAGAAGCGACCTCGAACGATACGATAAGCAGAATGCAGGTGACTAACCATGACCGGCGACCATTTTTCCATCATTCTGCTCTCCACCCTCAAATGCAACGCCGACTGCGATTACTGTTTCGAAAACAAGACCAGCGACCGGCTCACCATCGAACGGCTGGAGATGATGATGGAAAAGGTCCTGGACTATATGGAAGAACAGCAGACCACTGCGTTGACGATCCACTGGCAGGGGGGCGAAGCGATGCTGCTGCCGTCAAGCTGGTACCAGCAGGCCTACGAACGGATCGGGAAATTGGCGGACGCCAGAAGCAAACGGGTATTCCACGGCCTGCAGACCAACATGCTGCTCTATCATGAGCGCTGGAACCCGGTGATCGCCGGCATGTTCGAGAACAGCGTCAGCACCTCGGTGGACTTTCCCAACCTGCACCGCAAAGTGCTGGGACGCGGGCCGGATGACTATAATGACATCTGGTACCGCAAGGTTCGCCAGGCCCGCGATGCGGGCATCGACGTCAAGGTGATCTCGGTCCCCAATCAGGGAACGCTCGATATCGGCGCCGAGCGTTTTTATTCCCATTTCGTCGATAAACTCGATATCACCGACTTTCAGATCAACACCCCCTTCCCCGGCGGCGATGCAAATGCCGACACATCCGGCATCCCCCTGGACGTGGACCGGCTCACTCGCTTTTATCTCGAGCTGGCCGATCTCTGGCTGGAACGTGGTTACGATCGCGGCGTAAAAATCGGCCCTTTCGACGAGCTGTTGAAATCATTCAGTCACGAAGAGGCCTGCCTGCCCTGTATCTGGGCCGACAACTGCGCCAATCATATTCTTGCCATCGACGCCAGGGGGTACGTGGCGCAATGCGACTGCTGGGTCACCAGCTATCCCGAATATTTTTTCGGCAACATCTTCGAATGCGACAGCTTTTCCGAGCTGCTGCAAAACAGCAAAGCCCGTCGGGACTTCCAGGCCCGCCCGATCACCTTGATGCAGCGCGACTGCATCGAATGCGATTATCTCTCCCTGTGCCACGGCGGCTGCCCGGTCAGGACCTACACTGTCGGCGGCTCCATGTTCGAGAAAGACCCCTATTGCCATCTGTACAAATCACTGTTCAAGCACATGGAAGAGGCCGCTGCGCAGCGCGCTCGCGAAACCGTGACACAGCGAGGCGCGGCGGCCTGTGTCTGTATACAGCAACAAGCAAGGTTAAGCTGATCAGCCATGTCCGAGTAAGGTCGGGTGCAATCCACCCTCCCCTCTTTGAACCCTCGGGCACTACCACTGGGCACTCCAGCCTGAACAGGTGCTCCCTTGATCCTGTCATTTCTTAACCGCGGCCGACGCTCTCATTTCTCCAGGCTGCCGCATGATAAACCCACCATTCAAATACAGCTGGTCGGCTTAGGCAATCCGCCGATCTTGCAGGCATACTTCAACGGCCCATCCGGAAACAACCGGTAAAGGTAGCGGCTGTTGCCTTTCTCTTCTCCCAACTGCTTCCGTACCGCCTGTGTAAAGACACGTTGATTGGGCAAGTGTTTGTAACGTTGATAATATGCGCGGATAAAATGCACGATCTCCCAATGCGCCTCCGTCAATTCTATCGAATCCGCGGCCGCCAGCGCTTCCGCAACAGCTCCGTTCCAGTCGTCCGGATCGATCAGAAAACCCAAATCCGTCGTGTCAAGGAGCTTGCCGTTCACTTCGATCATCGTTTTACTCATTATTGCTGTGCTGCGACCGCATCATGGCCGGCGGTATTGATCTTTTTTACCGCCTCCCCTACTCTATGCAGCCATAACTATTTTCACATCGACTGCTTCAGGTGATCCATGAACCCGCTTACACTGCTGCCTTTTATTCAGGCAATGATCGTGCTTTCCTTCGTTATCTTCATCGTCGGAATGATCCGGCCCACATGGGTTTTTTTCTGGATGAAAGACCCCAGGCGCTACCTGATCATCGCTGTTTCCATGATCGTGTTCATGCTTTCCCTGATCGGTTATGGTGAGACCATGAAAAAAATAGCGGGCGAGAAAGAAAAACAGAGTCAACAGCCAAGCGCGCCGATGGAAAAACCCAAGTAGGCGAGTCCTGGCGGCTGCAGGCGATCAGCCGGTTGGAATCCGGGGTCAGGGAACTGGAATCAGAAATACAAACTCATCTGTTCCGACCCCTGATCCCTGTTTCCCGATCCCTGTTTCCTGACGGCCCTACCACATCAAATCATCCGGAACCTGATAGTCCGCGTAGGAATCGTCCGCATCCTCACCGGGCTGCGTCTCATTGCAAAAAATTACCCGCTGTTCATCGCGCGTGCGAATTTTTTCTGCGACCGCAACCGGTACGACCTCATACTGTGAATCCGACCTGACGATTGCCAAACGACCGCCGGCCAGCTGCTCCCGGATTCCTTCGGGGACATAGACCTTTTTTATCTTTTTGTCGTCTTCGAAATGATAAGCAATCTCACCGTCTTTTATCGGCAAGCGATTCGTTTCGATCAGCTGTTGGATTTGCGCCTCCCGCGCTTTTCGTTCGCTCGCCTGCTGCCGCTCGCGGTTGAGTCGGCGGTCACGCTCGGCTTTCTCCGCCAGCGCCTGCTGCGCGTGCAGTTGATTGTCGGAGAGGACCGCCGTTTTATTTTTGCGCTGCTGCTTGGCCTTTTTGCGTTTTTCCTGTTTCGCTTTGTTGGCCTGCTTTTCGTTCACCAGGCCCGCCTTCAGCAGCTGATCACGTAACGAATGACTCAAGAGCCTGTCTCCTTTGTTGATGATTTATCTAATGATCCTGGGCGCATGGTTGAGTTGATACATGAACCAGGCGGGCCGATGCACGACCATCTGCGGCCGGGTGCCGAAAAACGCACTCAACGTCTATGGGAAGAAAACTCCCTGCGCAGTTTGCCGCCCCGCATGGAGCAATGATAATCCAGCTGCCCCTCAAAAACCAAACCCGAAACGCCATGACGCCGGCAAGGCCTCCGACGCCGCCATTATCGACAGGTTCGTTGCCAACTGAAATATGACGTGGCTTGACGGAAGCGTTATAATCAAAGGATTTTCGCTTGGTGACCGGCAAGCGGTATTTGGCGGCAATGACAGGAAAAACTGAACGTTTTCGGTGGCTTGAAAACAATCGAGCAGGTCATCGAAGAATAGAACAGTGGTCGATTGCCCTCGTTTAGCGGTAAAAGTTGAGGTGAACAATGAATAGCGGTGCTCTGCCAGAAAGACAAGGTTTATATGATCCCCGTAACGAACACGATTCCTGCGGAGTCGGGTTCATTGCCCACATCAAAGGGCAGAAAAGTCATGAAATCATTTCCCGCGGATTGGAACTCCTGCGCAACCTGACGCATCGCGGCGCGGTCGGCGCCGACCCACTCGCAGGTGACGGGGCGGGCATCCTGATTCAGATTCCGGACGCGTTTTTTCGGCAGGAGTGCGCAGCAGCAGGCGTCGACCTGCCGGCCTTGGGCGATTACGGCATTGGCATGGCATTTCTGCCCCCACAGCCGGAGAGTCGCGCAGCATGCGAAAAAATACTCACGGCGACAGCCGAGGCGGAAGGACAGGTCGTATTGGGGTGGCGGGACGTGCCGGTCGACAACAGCGGTCTGGGTGAATCGGTGAAGGCCGTCGAACCGCTCGTCCGCCAGGTCTTCATTGGCAGAGGGAACAATTGCAAAGATCAAGAGGCCTTCGAACGCAAATTGTTCGTGATCCGCAAACAGGTGGAACATGCGGTCAGAAAGGCGCAGTTGGAAAACGGACAGACCTCCTACCTGCCCTCTTTTTCGTCCCGAACCTTGCTGTACAAAGGCATGCTGCTGGCCGACCAGGTGGGGGTCTATTTCCCCGACCTGACCGACACGCGCATGATCACGGCTCTGGCGCTGGTGCATCAGCGGTTCTCGACCAACACTTTCCCAACGTGGGATCTGGCGCAGCCCTTCCGCATGATCGCCCATAACGGCGAAATCAATACCGTGCGGGGCAACGTCAACTGGATGGCCGCGCGACGTCATGCGATGTCTTCCGAAGCCTTGGGTGAGGATCTAAGCAAACTGTGGCCGTTGATCACAGAAGGCCAGTCGGACACCGCCTGTTTCGACAATGCGCTCGAACTTCTGGTGGCCGGCGGCTATTCGCTCGCCCACGCCATGATGCTGTTGATTCCGGAAGCCTGGGCAGGCAACCCGCTGATGGACGAGCAACGCCGGGCTTTTTATGAATACCATGCCGCAGTGATGGAGCCGTGGGACGGGCCGGCGGCGATCGCTTTCACCGACGGCCGGCAGATCGGCGCGACCCTGGACCGCAACGGACTGCGTCCCGCACGCTACCTGATTACCGACGACGACCTGGTGGTCATGGCATCGGAAATGGGCGTTCTCGACATCCCACAGGAGCGCATCGTCAAAAAGTGGCGCCTGCAGCCGGGCAAGATGTTCCTGATCGACACCGAACAGGGCCGCATCATCGATGACGGCGAACTCAAGGCCGAACTCTCGGAACGGGCGCCCTACCAGGCCTGGCTGGATAAAACGCAGATCCTGCTGGAAAACCTGCCGGACGAGATCGCTGCCATGCCGCCCGACAGCCGAACCCTGCTGGACCGGCAGCAGGCATTCGGCTACACCCAGGAAGACATCCGCTTTTTCATGACGCCGATGGCTGTCAGCGCTCAGGACCCGATCGGTTCGATGGGCGTCGATGCGTCGCTGGCGGTGCTGTCGAGCCGTTCCAGACTGCTGTACGATTATTTCAAGCAGGCATTTGCACAGGTGACCAACCCTGCCATCGACCCCATTCGGGAAGAGCTGGTGATGTCGCTGGTCTCACTCATCGGGCCGCGCCCCAACCTGTTCGGTTTCGACGATGCCGGGTCCCATAACCGCCTGGAAGTACGCCAGCCGATATTGACCAATATCGAAATGGAAAAGGTGCGGCGCATCGAAGCACGCACCGACGGCGTCTTCAAAACCAAAACGCTGAATATCTGCTATGCCGCCGACAGCGGCGCACCGGGCATGGAGGCTGCGCTCGAAGCGCTGTGCACCAACGCCAAGCAAGCGGTCGCCGAAGGCAACAACATTCTGGTGCTCTCGGACCGCTGCATGGATGCCGGCCTGGTCGCCATTCCGGCGCTGTTGGCGACCTCCGCGGTTCATCACTACCTCATCGGCACGGGGCTGAGAACCGAGGTCGGCCTGGTCGTGGAAACCGGTGAGGCGCGCGAAGTCCACCACTTCGCGGTATTGGCCGGATTCGGCGCCGAGGCGGTCAATCCCTATCTGGCGTTCGATACCCTGTCGGCTCTGCGTGACAAACTGCCCGAACCGCTCTCGGGAACTGAAGTCCACAGCCGCTACATCAAGGCGATCGACAAAGGTCTGCTGAAGGTCATGTCGAAGATGGGCATCTCCACCTATCAATCGTACTGCGGCGCACAGATTTTCGACGCTGTCGGCTTGAGCGAAGCCTTTCTCGATCGCTTCTTTACCGGCACCACCAGCACGACAGGAGGCACCGGACTCAAGGAGATCGCGGAAGAAACCCTGCGGCGGCACCGCCTTGCATTCGGCAATGCACCGCTCTATCGCAACGCTCTGGATGTCGGCGGCGAATACGCTTACCGGCAGCGCGGCGAAGACCACATGTGGACACCGCAATCGATCGCAGCGCTGCAGCATGCAACACGGGCGAACAGCTGGAAGCAATACCAGGACTTCGCCCGTCAGGTCAACGAACAGAGCGAGCGGCTGCTGACCCTGAGAGGCTTGATGACCTTCAAATTCGCCGATTCGCCGATTCCCGTCGACGAGATCGAACCGGTACCGAAGATCGTCAGACGTTTTGCGACCGGCGCCATGTCGTTCGGCTCCATCTCCTATGAGGCCCACACCACGCTGGCGATCGCCATGAACCGGATCGGCGGCAAGTCCAATACCGGCGAGGGTGGTGAACTTCCGGAGCGGTTCGTTCAGATGGAAAACGGCGACTCCATGCGCTCGGCGATCAAACAGGTGGCTTCGGGCCGCTTCGGCGTGACCACCGAATATCTGGTCAATGCCGATGACATACAGATCAAGGTGTGCCAGGGCGCAAAGCCGGGCGAGGGCGGCCAGTTGCCAGGTCATAAGGTGGACCAGATCATCGCCAAGGTGCGCCATTCGACGCCTGGAGTCGGTCTGATTTCGCCGCCGCCGCACCACGATATCTATTCGATCGAGGATCTGAAGCAGCTGATCCATGATCTGAAAAACGTCAACCCGACGGCCCGCATCAGCGTCAAGCTGGTCTCGGAAGTCGGCGTCGGCACGGTTGCCGCGGGCGTCTCCAAGGCGCATGCCGATCATGTCACCATCTCCGGCTACGACGGCGGCACCGGCGCCAGCCCGATCACCTCGATCAAACACGCCGGACTGCCGTGGGAGATCGGACTTGCCGAAACCCATCAGACACTCACGTTGAATAAGCTGCGCGGCCGCATCGCGGTGCAGACCGACGGCGGTCTGCGCACCGGCCGCGACGTGGTGATCGCTGCGCTGCTGGGGGCGGACGAATACGGCTTCGCCACCGCGCCGCTGATCGTCGAGGGGTGTCTGATGATGCGCAAATGCCATCTCAACACCTGCCCTGTCGGCGTTGCAACGCAGGACCCGGAGCTGCGCAAGCGTTTCACCGGACAGCCCGAGCATGTGGTCAACTACTTTTTCTTTATCGCCGAAGAAGTGCGGCAATTGATGGCACAGCTGGGTTTCAGAACATTCGAGGAGATGATCGGTCAGTCCGACCGGCTGGAAATGCGCGAGGCCATTTCCCATTGGAAAGCAAAAGGCCTGGATTTTTCACGCATCCTCTACAAGCCGGAAGTGGCGCCGGATGTCGCCCTGTACAATTGCGAACGCCAGGACCATGGTCTGGACAAAGCGCTCGATCGGCAGATGATCGAACGCGCAAGGCCGGCACTGGATGAACGCCGACCGGTCCATATCGAGACCGAAATCCGCAACACCAACCGCACCTTCGGCGCCATGCTGTCGGGCGAAGTGGCCAGGCGATATGGCCACGAGGGACTGCCGGAAGACACGATCCATATCGTCGCCAAAGGCACCGCCGGACAGAGCTTCGGTGCCTTCGTGGCGACCGGCGTCAGCATCGAGCTGCAGGGCGAAGGCAACGATTATGTGGGCAAAGGATTGAGCGGCGGCCGTCTGGTCATCTATCCGCCCGCCGAATGCCCGATCGTTCCGGAGGAGAACATCATCGTCGGCAATACCGTCCTTTACGGCGCCATCAGCGGGGAGTGTTATTTCCGGGGCGTCGCCGGCGAGCGTTTCGCGGTCCGCAATTCGGGCGCGATCGCCGTCGTCGAAGGCGTCGGCGACCACGGCTGCGAATACATGACCGGCGGCGTCGTTGTCGTGCTCGGGTCGACCGGCCGCAACTTTGCAGCCGGCATGAGCGGCGGCATCGCCTACGTGTTGGATAAGGAAGGCACATTCGAGCAGCGCTGCAACCTGGCATTGGTGGAGCTGGAGCCCATTCTCGAGGAGGATGCCGCTCTGGAAAAGCTGGAGCATCAGGGGGGCGATCTCGAAACCCACGGCCGCGTCGATATCATGCACGACATGACCCGCTTCGACCAGCAGCGGTTGAGAAGTCTGATCGAACGGCACGCACACTACACCGCCAGCGACCGCGCCAAAAAGATACTCGACAACTGGAGCGACTATCTGCCGAAGTTCGTCAAGGTGATGCCTGTCGATTACCGCCGGGCGCTCGAGCAGATGCAGAAAAGTCACGACCAGGCTGCTCTAAAACAACAGCACGTATAACAGAGGATAGGGAATAGGGAGCAGGGAGCAGAAAACATATTCTGATCCTTGATTCCTGACCCCCGATTCCTGATTCCCGAGGTAACAAAGCATGGGTAAACCCACCGGATTTATGGAGATCGCCCGCCAGGAGCGCACCTACGCGCTGGCGGCGGATCGAATCCAGCATTATCACGAGTTCGTCATCCCTTTGAACGACATCGAAGTCGGCAAACAGGGCGCGCGCTGCATGGATTGCGGCATCCCCTATTGCCATGAAGGATGCCCGATCAACAATATCATTCCGGATTGGAACGATCTGGTTTACCAAAACAACTGGCGCGAGGCGCTGGAAGTTCTGCACAGTACCAACAACTTTCCGGAATTCACCGGGCGCATCTGCCCTGCTCCATGCGAAGCGGCCTGCACGCTCAATCTTTTCGAAGAGCCGGTGACCATCAAAACGATCGAATGCTCCATTATCGACAAAGGGTGGGAAATGGGCTGGATCGAACCGCAGGTGCCGCTGCACCGCAGCGGGAAAAACGTCGCCGTGGTCGGTTCCGGGCCGTCAGGTATGGCCTGTGCACAGCAGCTCGCCCGCGCCGGCCATATGGTCACCGTATTCGAGAAGTCCGACCGGATCGGCGGATTGCTGCGCTATGGCATCCCCGATTTCAAAATGGAGAAACACCACATCGACCGCCGCATCGCGCAGATGAAGGCCGAAGGCGTCACCTTCCGCCCCAACGCCCACGTCGGCAAAAACATACCCGTTCAGCAGCTGGTCGATGACTTCGATGGGCTCGTGCTCGCCGGCGGGTCGGAACACCCACGAGACCTGACCGTACCCGGACGCGAACTGGACGGCGTCCATTTCGCCATGGAATTCCTGCCGCAGCAAAACAGACGGGTCGCGGGGAATGAGATTCGGGAGGAGGTCAGTCTCACCGCCACCGGCAAGCATGTGATCGTCATCGGCGGCGGCGATACCGGATCGGACTGCATCGGTACATCGATACGTCAGGGGGCCGAGTCGGTGACGCAGCTGGAAATTCTACCCAAGCCACCGAACAAAGAGAACAAGGAGTTGACCTGGCCGAACTGGCCGAACAAGCTGCGAACATCCTCTTCGCAGGAAGAAGGCTGCACGCGAGAGTGGTGTGTCACTACCAAATCGATCGAAGAAGAAAACGATCGGGCGACGCGGATCAACTGTGCCCGCGTGGCGTGGAAACAGGTGGACGGCCGCTGGGAGATGTCCGAAATCCCAGGCAGTGAATTCAGCCTGAAAGCCGATCTGGTTCTGCTGGCAATGGGCTTCGTCCACCCCGTTCACGAAGGGATGCTCGAGGATCTCGAGGTCGCATTGGACGGCCGCGGCAATGTTCAGGCAAACACCGACGACTACCGAACCAGCATCGACAAAGTCTTCACCGCAGGCGACATGCGCCGCGGCCAATCGCTGGTGGTCTGGGCCATCCGCGAAGGCCGCCAGGCGGCACGCGCAGTGGATGAATTCCTGATGGGCTCTTCGGAACTGCCGCGCTGATCGATCGATCCAGCACTGTCGGCGGGCAGCCCGCCAGCGATTTCTTTTGTTACCGGTCCGCACGGCGGCAGCCATTCGATGATCATAAGATTCAATTCAGCAGCTGTTGTCAATCTGTTGTCGGCTGTACTGCTGGTCTTGCCGCTTCTCGGACTCGCCCGGGAGCAGGTGCTCGAGGTGATCCACCTCTCGCACCGCCAGGCATCGGAAATGGCCAGTATCATTCGGCCGTTTCTCGGTCCCGGGGAAACGGTCGTCGCCCACGGAACCCGGTTGATCGTCAAAGCCGGCCCGCAAAAAATGGCCGAAATACGCCGCTTGATCAACCAGCTCGACACACAACTCGCACGCCTGCAAATCTCGGTGATACAATCGGATAGAACCACTATCGACGAATTGAATGCGCGGGCGACCATTCACGGTGGGATCTCGAGCCGAGGCGGTCGTATTCACGGGGAGGGAACCCTCGATCGATCGAACGCCCGGTTGGACGAACACATTTCACAGCAGATCCAGACGTTGGAGGGCAAAGCCGCGCATATTCAGGTCGGCGAAGCCTTTCCGCTGCCCGATTATCGGGTATCGCCATACGGCAGCCGGTACTACCCGAATGCAGGCGTCACCTATCACGAAGCGACCACCGGCTTCGCTGTCGTTCCGAGGCTGGTCGGCGATGATGAGGTGCAACTCGAAATTTCGCCGTGGTCGGACCGCCTGCGCCGTTCGAGCCGAGGTATTATCGATACCCGCAACGACGATACGCGCACCGCTCGGACAATGGGTCGAGTTGGGTGGTCAGACGCGCAGGGCGTCGGGAGATGCGACCGGGCTTTTCGAAAAGTCGCGTCGGAACAATCGGCAGGCGTTGAAACTGTTCATCAAAGTCGACAAGCTCAATTGATCGGCTCCTCTGAAAACCGGCCGCTTGCGCATCTGCGCGAAGTCGAGCGGCGTGAAGTCGACGTCGAACTGGTAGCGCCCATAGAAGTTGATGTGCTGCCAGACTATGGGTGATAGACGCTTGAGGACCTCGGCAGAAGCGATCTCGCCGCGGGTATCCAACTCCGCGAGGGCCTCGCGTTGTAGTAAGCCACCGCGTTGCCAACGAGCCTGGAACACTCATTCCAAATCTCCTGCTCATGCTGGGAGTGGACCCGGTAGCGGCCACCGTGGGCATACGCAATCGCCCGGCGAAGCTGGTGGTATGCTTCGCCGCGGTTGAGCGCCCGCTGCACAGTGCGCCGCAGAACTGGGGAGTCGATGTAATCTAGCAGGGAGAGGCTCGTCCCCTCCTCTTTTGCCGTTTTTATACCCCTTTGGTTGCGCCGCGTGCAGGACTTACGGCTTGCGCGTCCGTCTGCGCCGGCCGCTTCCGCCTTCGTCCTTTCGCAACGCTCCCTTTGCGCTTGCTTCTTTGACCGACGATCCAAAAAAGCTTCCGCTGAAAATCCCAGACCCCGACGATGCGATCTACCTCGAATGTAGTATGCCCAGAATTTCTTTCTTTACATGGTTTATCCACCTGCAGCGATGGGGAAGCCAAACAACGCCACGCGATTTGTTTTGGCCTATGCTGACTCCCGCAACCCTTCCACGGTCATTTATGGCGAACGCCCACGCTTGCAGATCGCCGTCAAGCGGCGATAAGCGGTGAGGGCGCCCTGTCGGCCCCCAATGAGCAGCAGTCGCGATCTCACCAGCAAGGGCATCAGCAATACTCACCCCCACGGCTTCGCGACGAAAGTTGATACCAAAAGCCTCACTTCGCCTTCCTCCGGCAAGAGGTTCCAACAGCAGCGGCTCCGGATCCCAGAGCGTTCCAACCTCATTGGCACCCTCGATATCACCAACAATCGACCCTTCTTCACTGATATCATACGCTTCGCTGTTCCGTTGATCCTGAGTACCAGGCAGAAGCTCCGGGATCCCCGAAGCGTCCCATCGCACTGCCTGATCCTCTATACTGTCGCTGAATGCATAGCCTGCCGCTTCACCAAAGTCGTTGATGGCTTTGGCCACGCCCTCAGTGTAACCAGCCGGTATGGCCAGAGCCCTCGGGTTTCCGGCCCGGTCCCATACCACTGGGGTCAGACTGATGCCACCTTCCACCTCCCCGACCCCGCGCCGCCCAAGGCTGTATCCAGCCACTTCACCACTCGCATTGATGTCCTCAGCATAGCTTTCCAAATCAGCCGCGAGCGGTCGTAAGAGCCGCGGCCGACGATATGAACCCCAGCGTACGGCGGTTGTCACAGCACCGATGCTGATTCCAGCAACCCAACCACGGTTGTTGACCGCCTTCGCCACGCTCTCTGAATCGAATCGCAGTGGGCGCAGCCGTCTCGCCCATCCGCCGTACCAAATAACAGCATTTGACTGCCCCTCGCCCAGGCTCGCCCCAACGACCAAACCCCAGTCATTTAGGCCAAATGCCAGACTATCGGTATCACCGCGTAAGGGTTTCAGACTCAGCCGACAACTGTTATCGCGACCCAGGCCTGTGGGCCTCGCCTCAGCGGCGATTGAAGAGGTAAAAATAGATACGTACGTAACAACTGCCAGCATCACCGCCAGACAACGGGCTGATATGATCATTTTTGAGACTCCTCTATCGACTGCCATGAAATTAGGGCTTTTCCGACCATGTTCAGGGACAGAAAGTCACGGTGAAATTAGTGTCGAAAGGACAGGCGTGTGTGCCTGCATCATCGTCAAAGGCAAAACTATAGGCCGAGGGACAATTGGCCCGGACTCGTTTCACATACTCCGTCTGGGTCACGATGCCGGCATTGCATTCCGCAGGTGAAATCCCACCGGCGCAGCACAACTCCCGACCGTCGCCCTCGATTTCGGGTTTGTTGAGACCATAGGGGGAGGGGTAGTTCCAGCGTTTACAGGGGGAGAGGCACATCACTGTCTCACCATCCCGAACCACGCGCAGGTCGCCAAGCCCAAATTTTTCGTCTGACGGGCATACATCGAATGATAGATTGCAATCGAAGGTCGTGCAGTTTCCGGAGGACGGAGCACTCGGTGTGATCTTGGTGTGCAGGGTATAACCATCCACCAGACTGATATCAAAGAATGGTTTTTGAATCGGAGTGTCCGGAAACGGAAAGAAAAATTCAACTTTCGTTTCGGCAGGGGGCTCGCAAATATTGTAGGGAGGCGGATCGGTTGGACATGGAGGGAGAGATTGACCGGAGCGACAATTGTTGCCGTTTTCATCGCAATCGAACTTGGGGCGGAACTGTCCGCCCCAGCCGCCGTCTGGAATCCCATAGACATGCGACTGGCCCTGATCGAGGCGAACCAAATTGTCTTCGGGCCGAAGCGGTGGGGAGCCGGCGTTATCCAGCGCCTTGACCCATACGGCGAAGCTGCATTGATTCTCGATGGTGATACGGTCAGAAAAGGTTTGAGCCGGAGCCTCGATCGCCGCGCATAGCAATGCCAACGTTGCGAGCAAGCCCTTTACCATTTGGCATACCTGAATTTTCATGCTTTGCCCCTCTTATAATCCGGTTGATCATCTGATGCTGTCGCCCTTGGAAATCATAGGAAACGAGTAGTTATTCCGCGAGGAGTGGAGTGAGGATATCAAACAGGGAAAGTGTGCTCTGAAGGGCGCCGATGCTCCTGATTATCGAGCGATCCGGCGATCAACCCGGCTTGTGAAGCATTTTTTCAACCTCACCGGCATGCAACTCCTCCTGAGCAATCTGCCGCCGGGCGTACTCCTCCAGGATGACGCTGCGGCCCTGAACATGTTCCAGTAGCTCTCTGTAGTAGGCCAATGCCAGCTGTTCGTGCTCCAGCGACTCGCGCAGAATATCGCCGATATCGTGCTTATGCGTTTCCAGAAGAGGCCCGATGCCCAAGGAGGGATGGCCGCTGAAATGGGTAATCAATTCGCCGGCTTCGGTAGCATGCGCCAATGACTCGTTCGCCTGCCCCCGCATCCACGATACGATGGGAATCCGATTATAGCCAAAGACCATGAACGAATAATGTGTATACCGAACCACGCCCGCCAACTCGGTCTCCAGAATCCGGTTGAGCAGGTTCAGCACAACGGTGGTATCGATTTTCTGATCGGACATAACGACACCCTCATTTTCTTGGTGAGAAGCTTTAACTATAACCGAAAACGTCGGCGAAAGGGAAATTGACTGTGGCGTGTTTCCGGTGATCGGCGCGCCGCCGTCTGGTGCGGCATGCTCGTTGTTTGAAGCAGGCCGAACAAGGGAGCTGCCTCGGCCCGCCCGGATTGTCACTATCCCCCAATGGCCAAAAACGGTTTGGTCGACAAATAAATGACCGCTGCAATAATTGCCGAATAGATGATGAATCGAACCGGGTGTTCTTTTATTCCACCGATGATCGTCTTGCTTTTGCCCTCTTTTTCGAGTCGATCATACTCCTCTCTCAACCGGACAACCCTGTCATCTTCGTATTGTTCGATCAGCCGCTGCGCTTTCGCCAATTGCGTGTCATCGTTCAACCATAGGGCCGGCATCGATATACCCCAATTGCCGGCAGGCGTTTCATAATAATCGATTTCATTGCGCGCCAACAATTCACGAATATCTTCTGCTTCGTCGTCGGGCACGCCTCTGAGTTTGAACAGTTGAACCGGCATCGAGTGTTCTTTTACCCTTAAATTTAGAAGGGGCATGGTAGCCAGCCGACGATTAAAAGTCCAGCGATCATGCTGACCGCCGAGGAAGAGGAACGGCTCGGTTTCGTAGTGCGTTTCCCGCCGACCAAGCTAAAGTCCGTTGCGACAAAAATACCCAGCGGAACGGTGCGCACGGCGCACCCTACGTTTGTTGCCACGGCGCATGCGGGCCGTAGGGTGCGCCGTGCGCACCAATTTAACCCATCAGACGCCCCCCGACCTTTTTAAGATGGCACCGCCGGTCGATCACTCGAGCCGACCGCGCTCCCCCTCCGCTGCCGCACCGCTTCATACAGGCAGACGCCGGCGGCAACCGATACATTCAGGCTTTCCACCCGGCCGAACATCGGCAGCCTGACGAGCAGGTCGCACTGCTCGCGCGTCAAGCGCCGCAGTCCCTTCTCTTCGGCGCCCATGACAAGCGCCAGCGGGCCGGTCAGATCGACCTCGAACAGAGTCTGTTCGGCGTCGCCGGCGGCGCCCATCAGCCAGACGCCCTGTGCTTTCATCCAACGCAGTGTGCGCGCCAGGTTGGTGACGCGGTAAACAGGCACTGTTTCCGCAGCGCCGCTCGCCACTTTGCAGACGGTCGGTGTCAGACCGGCCGACTGGTCCTTGGGGACGACGATGCCGTGAACGCCGGCCGCATCGGCGGTGCGCAGGCAGGCACCGAGGTTGTGGGGGTCCTGAACTTGATCCAGGATCAGATAGAAGGCATCCGGGAGTGAGCGTACCACCGCCTTTTTCAGCGCATCGAAGTCCAGCTCCACCGCGCCGTGCAGCTCGATGACGACGCCCTGATGCCGGGCCCCGCCGGCCAGGCGCTCCAGCTCCAGCTTGTCCACCACCGTCACCTGCGCCTCGGTCCGCTGCAGGGCATCGTGCAGCGCTGCAAGCCGGCGGTCGCGGCGGGACCGATCGATCCAGGCGCATTGGATTCGCTCGGGCGTCTGCTCCAGCGCCGATCGGGCGGCGTGCAGCCCGTAGACACGGCGCGTCGTCGTCATCGCTTGCGCCGACGGCGCTTTTTGGGTTTGGTCTCCACCAGATCGAAATCGATCTTGCGCTCGTCCAGATCGACCCGCGCCACCACCACCCGAACCGAATCGCCCAATCGGTAGCTGATGCCGCTGCGTTCGCCGTTCAAGCGGTGACCGATAGGATCAAAATGAAAATAGTCCCGACCCAGCGTCGAAATATGGACCAGGCCTTCCACAAAAATGTCCTTCAGTTCGACAAAAAAACCAAACGAAGTCACGGCGGAGATGACGCCCGGGAAGGTTTCACCCAATTTATCCATCATGTATTCGCATTTCAGCCAGCTGACGACATCGCGCGTCGCATCGTCCGCACGCCGCTCCGTCGCCGAACAGTGCTCACCCAGCCTGGTCATGTCGATCGGCGTATAGCGGAAGGTTTCACGCCTCTGATGGCTCAAGCAGTGTTTGATCGCCCGATGAATCAGCAGGTCCGGATAACGCCTGATCGGCGAAGTGAAATGGCTATACACTTCCAGAGCCAGGCCGAAATGGCCTTTGGGCCGGGGACTGTATTCGGCCTGCGACAAAGAACGCAGCAGAACAGTCTGAATCAGATGGGCGTCGGGACGCTCTCGGATCGACTCGATCAGCGTCATATAATCACCGGGCTTCGGCTCTTCGCCGCCGGGCAGCCGCAAGCCGAGCTCGCCGAGAAAAGAGCGCAGATCTTTGATCTTTTCGGTCGAAGGCCCTTCGTGCACGCGCAGCAGATGCGGAATTCTGTTGCGCTTCAAAAACCGCGCTGCTGCGATGTTCGCCATGATCATGCACTCTTCGATCAGACGGTGGGCATCATTGCGCTGCGTCGGCACGATCTTCTCGATTTTTCGCCCCTCTCCGAAGATGATCCGCGACTCCTGCGTATCGAAGTCGATCGCCCCGCGCTGTTCCCGGCTTTGCCGCAACACCTGATAGAGCGCATAAAGGCTCTCCAGATCGGGTACCAGCGCCGAATATTTTTTTCGCAGCCCGCGCTTTTTGTCGACCAGGATTCCGGCGACTTCGGTATAGGTCAGACGTGCATGAGAACGCATCACCCCCTCGAAGAACCGTGTGCGATAGACCTGGCCGTCGTTCGAGATATAGAGCTCGCACACCATACAGAGACGGTCTTCATGAGGATTGATCGAACAGAGGCCGTTGGACAGCACTTCCGGCAGCATCGGTATGACCCGTTCCGGAAAATAGACCGAGGTACCACGGTTGACGGCTTCCTGGTCCAACTCCGTATCCGGCGCGACATAACAAGAGACGTCGGCGATCGCCACCAGCAGACGCCACCCTTTCGAGGTGCGTTTGCAATAGACGGCATCATCGAAATCCCTGGCATCTTCCCCGTCGATCGTCACTAGCGGCGTCTCGCGCAGATCGACGCGGTGCTCTTTTTCCGCTTCCGGAACCGCCTGTTCCAGCGCGGCGATCTCCTCGAGCACGCCCGCCGGCCACTCGCACGGCAGTTCATGGGCGCGGATAGCCACCTCGATTTCCAGTCCCGGCGCCATATGATCGCCAAGAATTTCGGTCGCTCGGCCGACAGGCTTCGCCCGGCGGCTCGGCTGTTCGAGAATCTCGACGACAACGATCTGGCCATGGGATGCACCCCCCAAATACCGGTCGGGAATCAGAATATCCTGGGCGATCTTTTTGTTGTCCGGAACGACAAAATTGATCCCGCTTTCCATATAGAGCCGTCCGACCACATGGTGGGTATTGCGCTCCAAAACCTCGACGATGGCAGCTTCTCTGCGCCCTCGGCGGTCGACGCCCCTGACGCGGACCACGACGCGGTCATCATGCATCAGCGAACGCATCTCTTTCGGGGAGAGAAACAGGTCACCGCCGCCTTCGTCCGGCTTCAAAAAGCCGAATCCATCGGGATGCCCGATGACGCGGCCGGAAATCAGATCCTTCTTATTGATCAGGCAGTAGCGGTCCTGACGATTGCGCAGCAGCTGCGCATCCCGTTCCATCGCCCGAAGGCGCCGCCGCAAGGCCTCCGTATCTTCCTCGCCCTCTATCCCCAACTCTTCGGCTATTTCTTCCCGGGTCAAGGGCGCGCCGTACTGCTCCAAAAATTGGGCGATCAGTTCCCGGCTTGGAATCGGACGGGAATATCTTTCCGCCTCGCGTTTAGCCTCAGGATCATCCAATTTGAAGGTTCTGACCTCTTCGTTAGCATTAAATGTCATCAATTCAGTCCAATCAATCGTATCAGCCTACAGTGAATCCCGGCTTTTCCGGAACAACGTGTTTAATTTGGTTAACTTAACCTGAAAAAGAGGATGGTGCAATGGTTATCACCTCATTCCAGGGCAATTGCACAACAGCCCGACGCTGTCACGATATCCCACGTAGGGCGGATGCCCGCAGGGTGATCCGCCAACCCTGGAATCCGGGATCAGGGAACTGGCATCGGAAGTACAGCCCCATCCATTCTGATTCCCGATCCCAGATCCCTGTTTCCCGATGGCGGAACCGCTTCGCTTTCTGCCCTACGGACTGACAAATTGAAAGAAATCGGTTTAATGCCGGCCCATTCTGTAGTAGGATTCGCTCATCTTTCAGCAACGGAACAGTGTTGTCACCATGCAGGAACTCAATCCGATCATCAATCAAATCAACGATCTCAAGCGCCGGTGTCAGGCGTTAAGGGGGTATCTTTGACTTCGAAACCAAAAGCGAGCGCCTAACCGAAGTCCTGCGCGAACTGGAACAGCCGAATGTCTGGGAAAACCCGGAGCGGGCCCAGGCACTCGGGCGCGAGCGCGGCCAGCTCGAATCGGTGGTCAATACCATCACCGAAATGGAGCGCTCGCTCGACGACGCCGAGGAACTGCTCGATCTCGCCAGGGAAGAGAACGACAGCGAGACCATCGACACCGTTGCCGACGACCTGAAGTCCGTCGAAAGCCGGGTCGCGGAGCTGGAATTCCGCCGCATGTTCTCCGGCGAGATGGACGCGAACAATGCCTTTCTCGACATTCAGGCCGGTTCCGGAGGCACCGAAGCTCAGGACTGGGCCGAAATGCTGCTGCGCATGTATCTGCGCTGGGGTGAGCGCAGAGGGTTCAAAACCGAACTGATCGAAGCGTCGCCGGGCGAGGTGGCAGGGATCAAGAGCGCCACCATTCGCTTCGAAGGCGATTACGCCTTCGGCTGGCTGCGTACCGAAACCGGCGTTCACCGTCTGGTGCGAAAATCGCCGTTCGATTCCGGCAACCGCCGGCACACCTCGTTCGCTGCGGTCTTCTGCTCTCCGGAAATCGAAGACGACATCGACATCGAGATCAACCCGGCCGACCTGCGCATCGACGTCTATCGCGCCAGCGGCGCCGGCGGGCAGCACGTCAACCGCACCGAATCGGCGGTGCGCATCACCCATCTGCCGACCAATACGGTGGTGCAGTGCCAGAACGATCGCTCGCAGCACAAAAACAAGGCGACGGCGATGAAGCAGCTCAAGGCCAAACTGTACGAACTGGAGATGCTCAAACGCAACGCCGAGCAGCAGAAGATCGAGCAGTCCAAATCCGATATCGGCTGGGGCAGCCAGATCCGCTCCTACGTGCTCGACCAGTCACGCATCAAGGACCTGCGCACCGGCGTCGAAACCGGCAACACGCAAGCGGTGCTGGACGGCGATCTGGACCCGTTCATCGAGGCCAGCCTGAAAAGCAGCGCTTGAACGACGCCCGACGGCGGTTCCATCCATCAACAGCGAACAATAGACAGGCACTTTTTAATTCATGTCAGAACAGGACGAACAGGAACAGATCAAGCAGCGGCGCAGCAAGCTGGCTGCACTGCGCGAAGAGGGCATCGCCTATCCGACCGATTTCCGGCGCAATGTCGTCGCCGGCGAACTGCTTGCCGAATATGACGACAAGGCGGGCGAATGGTTCGAAGAAGAGCAGATTCGGGTGAAGATCGCCGGCCGCATGATGACCCGACGCATCATGGGCAAGGCGACCTTTTGCCACATCCAGGATATGTCGGGCCAGATCCAGTTGTACATACAGCGCTCCAGCCTGCCGGAGGGCTTTTACAACCAGCAGTTCAAGAAATGGGACATCGGCGACATCCTCGGCGCCGAAGGGGTGCTGTTCAAGACCCGGACCGGCGAACTCAGCGTCAAAGTCGACAATCTCCGCCTGCTGACCAAAGCGCTGCGCCCGCTGCCGGAAAAATTCCACGGCCTGACCGATCAGGAAACCCGCTACCGGCAGCGCTATCTCGATCTGATCATGAACGATGTGGCACGCGACACCTTTCGCATGCGCTCCAGGATCATCACCTTCATCCGCAACTTTTTGGTCGAGCGCGACTTTCTCGAAGTCGAAACGCCGATGATGCAGGCGATCCCGGGCGGCGCGACCGCGCGCCCGTTCACCACCTATCACAACGCACTCGATATGAGCCTGTTCCTGCGGGTGGCGCCGGAACTGTACCTCAAGCGGCTGGTGGTCGGCGGCTTCGAAAAGGTCTTCGAGATCAACCGCAACTTCCGCAACGAAGGGCTCTCCACCCGGCACAACCCCGAGTTCACCATGCTCGAATTCTATCAGGCCTACGCCGAATACACCGACCTGATGAACCTCACCGAAACCATGATTCGATCACTGGCCGAAACGGTGCTCGGTTCGACATCGGTCACCTATCAGGGCCAGCAGTACGATTTCGGCAAGCCGTTTCAGCGCATGACCGTGGTCGAATCCATCCTGCACTGCAACCCGAACCTGAAGCCGGACGACATCGCCGATCTCGAGCAGGCGCGCAGCGTGGCGGCCCGGCTCGACATCCCCTTGAAAGAGAGCTACGGCCTCGGCAAGGTGCAGATCGAGATCTTCGAAAAAACGGTGGAGAACCGCCTGATGGACCCCACCTTCATCACCGCCTACCCGGTCGAAGTCTCCCCGCTGGCCCGCCGCAGCGATGACGACCCGCATGTCACCGACCGCTTCGAATTCTTCGTCGGCGGCCGCGAAATCGCCAACGGCTTCACCGAGCTGAACGACGCCGAAGACCAGGCCGAACGCTTTCGCAAACAGGTGGAAGAGAAAGAGGCGGGCGACCTCGAAGCGATGCATTTCGACGCCGACTACATCACCGCCCTGGAACACGGCATGCCCCCCACCGCCGGCGAAGGCATAGGCATCGACCGACTGGTCATGCTGTTCACCGACTCCCCTTCCATCAGAGACGTGCTGCTGTTTCCGCATATGAGGCCGAAATAAAACACTCCCCCTTCACCTTCTCCATGTTGTACAAAAAGAACCACCAACAGTGCTAAAGGCATTCAGAGGTTGAAGCAGCCTCGCTACCAGAAAAATATCAGGCAAGGAGGAGCGAACAGTTACCACTACTGAGTGTAACGCTAGGAATATGGCAGGATGATTGCATTTCCATGAAACGCCCTGCAACATGGATTTACATGTTTATTAGCTGTTTTTTTTGTGGCTTATGTTTAGAACAGACGGCATCTACTCCTTGACCGAGTTTCAGCGCAATGCACGAGCTCATCTCGAGCGGCTCAGGAAATCCGGCCAACCGGAAATCTTAACGGTTAATGGGCAAGCGCAAGTTGTTGTGCAGGATGCCGCCGCCTATCAAAAGCTCGTGGACCAACTGGAGGCCATTGAAGGCATACGCGAAGGCTTAGCGTCCATGAAACGTGGAGAAGGCCGTAGTATCGATGCATTCTTTGAAGAATTCGAGCAAAAACATACGACAAAGCGTTGACACGACACAAAATCGTTATCCTCCCGAATGCCGAACAGGATATCGAGGATATCATACCTTTACATAAAGGAAAACTCGCCGCAGAATGCGCTGAAGTGGTATCAGGAAATATACAGCAAGATCCAATCGCTTTCCACGTTGCCTTTACGTTGTCCGCTGGCTCCAGAAAATGACTTCTTCGAAGAAGAAATCCGCCATCTGATCATTCAAAATTACCGAATCCTCTACACCATAGAGGATAGCACGGTTTACACCTTACACGTCAGACACCACCATCAACAGTGGCTGAAGCCGTGAACAGCAATTTCGTTCATACTTCATCCAATGCGCCCGCTCATAACATCTGGATAACAAGCGTCAGGCCAACCGGTGAGTATCTATTCACTTTTTCTGGGCGATTTTCTGGTTTTCTGGGGGCATAATACCGATTTTAACCTGACAAGATTCAATTAAGTTATGTGTCTCCGGGGATCATGTCGTAGCTCGTCATGCCGCCGTTCAATCCGAGAGTTCGTCCATAAACGCTCTTGGCGTTAAAATCGGAATACCTCGAAATTCCTGCACGCTCAACAAATCACTATCGCCGCTGACAACGCGATCGACCCCGCCGGCGAAAGCGCAGGCGAGGAATTTGTCGTCGTCCGGATCGACGCTGACCGGTTCGGACAGTGGCCGCGCTTCAACCCGTTCACTCTGCTGTGCAAGTATGTCAACAATGTTCGAGATATCGATTTCCGGATAGCGTTCGCTCAGACGTATCGCGACCTGCCGGTATTCATCAAGAATATCGTCCGATACCACGAATTGAATCATTTTCTCGCGCCAACCGATCAGCAGCCGTCCGGGAATTCCGCCGAAAAATATTCCGGACATCAGTACATTCGTGTCAAGCACAACTCTCAAGACTGCCCTCGGACATCGGCGATTGCCTGATCGATATCGGCTTCGGTCAACCCCACGTGACGGGCCTGTCGGCGGGCTTCCTCAATCAAATCATCGAAATCATCCATCGAGGGCGGTACGATAGGCTTGAGTATCACGGCATCTTTCCCAGCCACGACAACAAACTGGGCTCCTGGCTCTAGCCCCAATTGTTTGCGTATTTTTTCGGGGATTACAACCTGCCCTTTGGACGACATGCGAGTGGTTGCAATGGAAGACATATTCCACCTCAATTGGTAATTCTTACTGGTAAGAGTGTACGCTTTGTCGCGGTTCTCCTCAAGCGGATGGCTCACCCGCGTCATGCTCCGCCCCGGATTATTGAGAATTTACCTCAAACCTCTTAATGCAACAGCATTGAGAGCGAGTCGGGAGGCGATGGAAAGACTCAGCAATGCGCGTTTAGGATGATTATGCTGTCGACAGGCAAAAATCCGGCGACTTGAAACCATCGCTCAGCATGCCGGCGCGGCGGTCGCCGACGTAGAAAAAGCAGCGCAGCGATATTTCGCGGGGACTCAAGCAAACCGGGATATGGTCAGAAACAGACGTCTGGCGAGCCGTCCGTGGCGCTCGGTGTTGGGCAGGCAAATTTGCCTTAGGTGTTGGGAGAAAAGGCTTGCAATTCCCAAGAAACTCGCGTTTGGTTCCCTGTCCATTAATAACTAGGTCGTCACGATGATTGCGCGTTGATGCGATTGGTCTCCCGTAATTGTTGCCACGCTTCGAGAGTCGGAGCAATCGCCCCCCCCTAAGCAGCAATTCTCATCTTCAGGTGCTGAATCCGTAATGACCGCTCTTTGCAAGTAACCGTTCAGACCCCCTCTAGAATTTTGCCAGTTTTTGCAACTACGGAACAAACTATCAATAACTTACGGCAGTTTTTCAAGAAAAATGCCGATTTTTGAGTGGGGGGTCTGAACGGTTACCTTTGCAACACCCAATCATTCTGTCGGCAAAGAGCATGCATAACCTTTACAGTGGTACCTAATATGGGCTATATTTGGTACGCAATGAAACCAGAGAGGCAGCACGCATCATGAAACTAAGTGACTCGGTCAAACCCATCAGCTATTTGAAGAGCCACACCGCCGAGGCGTTGCGGACCGTCAGCGAGGGTCAGCGCACCATAGTGATCACACAACACGGAGAAGCCAAGGCAGTGCTCCAAGGCATTGCCAGCTATGAGCAAACTCAGGAATCTCTCGCACTGCTCAAGATGTTGGCCCAGAGCTCCAAGAGCATTCAAGAAGGTCGCAGCAAACCCCTTAAGAAAGCCTTCGCGGATATTCGTAAGCACGTCAAAGAACCAGACGAGTGAAGCGCTACCGTGTCTGGCTTTCCGACGATGCGGAACAGGACCTAATCGAGATCTACCGCTATATTGCGATCCACGACTCAGCGGAGAAAGCAGCCTATGTGCTGGACCAGTTGGAATCACTCTGTTCGCGGCTTGCCGAGCTGCCCGAGCGAGGTCATGTCCCGCCCGAATTGGATCGAATCGGAGTGGCAAATTATCGGGAGGTTCATTTCCAGCCGTATCGCGTCATCTATGAGGTGGTCAAGCAAGACGCATTCATTCACTGCGTCCTCGACGGGCGCAGGGATATACAATCGTTGCTCGAGCGACGCCTGATTCGTTAGCGAACACATGGGCTAAGTGCGATGCTTTTCACGCGATCTCCCGAAAACAACTACTCTTGGTAGCGTCAAAATGAGCGGGGAACCCGCCTCAGAGGCGCTTTTGAGCGAAAGCCAACCTAATTGCCTATGCAAGGCGGCAAACGACAAGACGCGCCCCCTTGTCCAGTTATTGCGAATTAATTCTACTTCGACCCCACTTATTCACAAAAAATCTTCTACCGCCACAACCCTTGGCACCAGCCTGCCGGACGTGGAACGCACCATCCGAACGATCTGCCGATCGTGATTCGGCCCGTAACTTACATGGATCGGCCTGTCGGGACCATAGAAGTAGAGTCGGTCGAACGGCGTATTGGCTGCTACCCACTGCGCCACCTCGAGCATATCCTCGTCTTCGACAATAAAATCGACCGCCGCCCCCAAACGGGCGCAGACGATCCGACCCAAACGGTTCAGCTCATGCGCCGCATGCTGGTCACGCTTCGGATCGATGCGGCCCGGGATCGCCCTGGCAAGCTCCGGCGAGCAGAAGCCAAAGGTGAGTCGGATCATGCCAAAATAGTCGATCACCGGATCCAGCACATGAACCGCCAGATCCTGCAGCGCATTGAAGCTGGCCGCCTGCCTGGGAACATTTGCGCTCCCGGCGGCGGCCTGGGTTTCACCGCATTCGATCAGATCACGAAAACGAAAATTGGCCCCGCAAGGATCATCCAGATCGGGCAGTGAGGTGGCACGCACCAGCCTGAACCCATCGATTTCCCAGCGATGCACCGACAACCCCTCCTCCAGCTCGGCCGGCCTCGGCCCATAGCCTGAAAAATCGAACAAGCCGAGCGCCGTCAGCGCATCTTCGAACTCGACCTGCTCCGGATAGTTCGTAAACTCCTCGTTGATAAAGCGGGACTTTCCGTACAGATAGGGCGCCTCGAACTGGTCGCCGTAATCGAAAAAATCGACCATCTGCTCGCGCATCTTGATCTTGACCCGCTCGACCATCCGCGGCAGCGGCTTGCCCTCGAAATCATCGAAGCGCATCAGACTCACCTTGCTAGATGTCACATGAATCTTGATCAGATCGGCGTTGCGATAGTCGCCATAAAGCACCACCGCACACCCGACGTAGACCCGCAGAATCGGCGGCAGCCGGTCCACCAGACTGACATGAAGCTGCAGTGATTCACCTGACAGATAACACCCAAGTCCCCGCTCCACGGCCGAAGCGCAGGCAGTCGTGATCACCCCCACGTCGGCAATCTGAAACAGCAGCTCCCGCGCCTCATCCTGCGCCACCGTGATGCTGCCAAAGAAGGTCTTGATATCCCGCTGCAGCGATTTCTCCATCTGCTTATAGGGCCTTCGGCGCTCGAACAGATTCAGCGCCAGGTAAACCTTGAGATCTTCGATGCGCGCTGCCTGCGCCGATTCCAGCAGCTCAGGCCCCTTCCGCTCCCGCAGAAACCGCAGCGCACGCCCGAGTGAACCAAAGCCATCGAGCAGCGGCGAGAGATTTCTTGCGGTTCGACTGATTTCATGTGCGCGTTATTATATTTCATATATCATATGGTTACGAAAATAGCGCAGAGGGCGAACCGGAAGACAATGGAAAGCCTTGGCAATGTGCAATCCAGTGATTGTGCGCTCAACGGGAAAAAATTCTGGCGGCCTGAAACCATCGCGCAGCATGCTGGCGTGGCAGTTGCGGACGTAGAAAAAGCAACGCAGCAATATTTCGCTGTTGCTAAAGCCTGGATATGGTCAGCAACGGTCGTTGGGGAGCCGTCCGAGGTTTGCGGTTGAAACATTTTCCAACACGCAGTACTCTTCGCTGATGCGAACGGCCGGTTTCGACCAAAAGCGGAAGTCCACAATCGCAGCACAATGCAAAATCCCATGTCGTAGACACGCGCGGTAATAGGTCCACTCGTTGAAAAAACTAAACGATTGTCTCAACATACCTAGGTAAGTAGCGTAAGAGGTCTCGGTAGGCCTCGATCTCGATATCTCGAAATCCGAGCTTCGACAAATGCGTACGAGCCGCAGACCGTTTCCTCTTGGTCGTTGCTGCACGATCAAATAATGCGCGCTCACGCTCCGTCAAATTGAAGGATCTAATTTTGTAGATTTTATCCTCATTATTCGTAAAAAACGGCATTCCTCCGGCCAATCTATCCGCGAACGCGCTCCATTGACCATCGGAAAGCAGTGCTCCGCCGACCGTCACCATTACTACGCTATCCGAATATTCCACTTGAAAAAAAGTCCGGAATCTCCCATCTCTTTGCGTCGCAAAAGCACTGCGAAATGCGGAGTGTAAAATCTTGTGAACAGCACCAGGAAAGCTCGCATTCTCAAGATCTTCCGCAGTTAAAGTTCCGGCAAACTCAGACATAGAATCCTGAACCCAGGCTAGTCGATCACTCATGCTGTATTTCTCAATTAGCCCTGGTGGAAGGCCGCAGGCAGTTACAAAAAAGAAATCGCCCAGCGCCACTTTAGGCGCCAATGATGAAATATCACGAATGATTTGAGGGTCAATTCCTCCGTCGTAGTCAAACCAAAATATCGTCGGTTGGCATGACTCAAACTCTTCTATGAACTCGCCCGTCGCTTGCTGTTTGACAGATATAAACTCGTATGGATTGTTAAAGCACGCACGCTTGAACGCCCTGCTGTCATGCTCCAGACTTACCATTTTGTTAATGCCAAGGTACTTGTGCATCAATAAGAAATCGTAGAACCGGATCGCTCCCATACCGACGTAACTATACGTCGGTATAGGAAGTACGCATTCTCCAGAAGTTCTGAGCACATCTATAAGTATGCGCCGCTCCGTCTGCTTAGCAGGCCGGAGATCGTAGGAAATAAACCGGGCCGTCGAACGCGCCATCTAATCGTCTCCAACCTCGTTGCGTAGAAAATAACGAAACGTATATCTCCCTACCTCTGCCCCACCCATGCCAGGCTTTTGGAGATATTCTTTAATACGTTCTACATCACCGACTGCAGCGTCATACTGAATACGGATATTTTTTGGGGGTTTCCGTTTTGGTGGTTCGAACTTCTTCTTTTTCGATGCAGCGGCTGCCAATGCGCTGATTTTGTTGCCAGCGACTTCCCGCAGATCCTTACTCGCAACTTCTGTCCCTTCGTCGGTATATCGCCGGTCCAAATACGAGACCACGCCTCTACCGACAGAGATCATCTGCCTCTTCGTCTCTTGCCACAGTAAGCTATCCTCATTAATTCCTGCCTTGGTCGTGGTCCATGGCAATTCCTCTGCATTCCTTGCTACGAAGAAGACGGTACCAAGAAAAGGTCGGTGCTTAGGCTGAAAAATGGGCAGTCCCGAGCCGCTCCATCCAGTCAAGGGTGTCTTGTCTGCACTGATAACCGCTCGACCATTACAGAACACAAACCACCCGGACGAGCGATCACGAAAGCTGCCGCCCTCCGGCACGGCGATTCCTGCTGTGATCGAGCAGGTTACGTCTCCAATCGTCAGAACCTCAGACGTATAATTACTGCCCAACTGAATATTTATGCCTTCGACCTGTTTATCATTAACAAGGATCTTTACGAACTTGGCAAGATAGAACGCATATGTCCGAGATATTGCGCCAATTAGCTGTCCTTCGAAAACTCCATCATCGAGTCTTCGAACCGTGTCATCATAAAGTTCTCCGATTGTGATGCTGGTTCCGCACCGTCTAGCATCAACTGGCGCCCGCGGTGATATTTCCAGTCCCCAAGGCTGGCATACGTCACTCGCCCATTCCCGCACATTAAGTTGAAGTTCAAACCCCCCTTCAATGTGGTCGGAAATAATTCTGATTTTATTTCCGAGCTTAAACATGGCGCGCTTCAGCCCGATCCCGTAAACCGATAATCGGTCATTTTCGTGCGGTTCCCCGCTAGCACGCCCAAATTTGAAAACGTGCTCCGCTGCAGTAGTCGCAGAGATCCCCGGTGCAGTATCATTTATCTGGATCTCTTCCGTCGTCAACTTTAGCCGAATATCCACAGTAGGTTGCACGTCGTCGTTTACGAGTACTTTCTGGTAATTTTTGGCGGTCTCGAGTTCGCTTGACATTGGAGCGACAGCGGCATTTATGGAATTGTCTACAAGATCTAGGAACGCTGCTACCATTGAGATGTCACGAGTTAGCAATGATATGAAGAGTCTCTTCTCTGGGCTTGCGTCTGCGGTCAGCATTTCAGTCATTAGTTCCTCCGGTAACGCTTGCCTTAAAACGGTTGCACGAACGCCGGCCCTCCTCTTCAACTGCTTTCACTCGTTGAGCTCTGGCAAAATGATCTGGGGCCTTGCTTACAGACTCGCTAGGCTTAGGCAGGCGAACGGGTAGGTCTACCGCTCTATAGCGCGCCTTTCCATGCATTGCATCAGCAATTCGACATTTCGCGATGTCGACATAAGGCTTGTGTGTCTCAATTCCGACGAATCTCCGCTGGTTGATAAGCGCGGCAACACCGGTAGATCCTGATCCCATGAATGGGTCTAAGACCCAGTCGTTCGTTGCGGAAAGCGCACGAATCAATCTGTCAGCGAGGCCAACAGGAAATTGGCAAGGATGCGCCGTTTTTTCGATATGAGCAGCTTTTACGTTTGGAATTTCCCAAACATCGCTCGGATTCTTACCTCCAGGATTTCCGCTGAACTGGCCCTTTTTTGCGCCTTTATAGTGCTTTTTGCCAGGATATTTCTGCGGAACCCGAACTGAATCCAAGTTAAAAGTGTAATCGTCTCCTTTAGTGAACCAAAGAATAATCTCATGTCGGCCTGAAAAGCGCCGCTTTAGGTGATGGCCGTGCCCGAACGTCCATATTATTCTATTTCGCAATTTCAATTGTGGGAACTGCAACATGATCGAATAAACAGTATAGTCAAGCGGAAAGAGTTCGTTCTTCTTTGCTTGGTATCCAACCTGCCATGCCATGCTTCCGCCTGGCTTCAGCACACGTACAAGGTCAGGAAGTACTTCGCTGATAATTTCCTGGAAGTATTTAAGATCGATACCTTTTTCGTACTCTTGTCCGATACAGTATGGCGGAGATGTAATGATCAACTGCATCGATTCCTCGGGCAAATTCTGAAGGAAGGAGTGCGCGGTCCCGTGATGCAGCAGGAAGTTCGCGTCGTCTAGAATGGTTGTCGGTTGATCTGTCTTGGCCATTTGTACAGTTTAACAGCGGAAGGGGCAGGGATCCACCTCCGCGAAAATCCACGTTAGCTCCTTCATTCGGACAACTCCCTTAGCTGTTTCATTTGATGCGCGAATGACGGTTTTGGGTCGTAAGTCAGACACTGACTATAGTCAGAATACCGGTTGGGTGTCAGGATTTTTTTACAGTCGCATAGCTGCGCCGTCTGTGACCGGCAGGTTTCGACCACAGGCGAACCTTAGTGAGAGCTTCTCATGCCTATCCAACGAGGCAAAAGGTAAGACGAGCCACTTTACTGTCGTAATGTCGGACATGTTGATGTGAACCTTCCACCCGATTATTGGCATATCGGTCCTACCAGTGCATAACCGAAGGCATTATTTCTTGTCGGGCCGCACCGTGGCTCCTCAGCTTATCCGCGACCATCTTTCTCAGCGATTGGCCTTTAAGGCAACTTGCGACAAAAGCGCAAAGCGGCTTTCTTGTTTCGTGTATCGACGTGTTGCGCGTGCTGCAGATCCGAGATAGCATGGCTCTTTTTCTTTTTCTAGTCTACTCTTGAATCTGTCGACACCCCAAGACCGTGAGATGTCCGATCCGGCTCAAAGGTATTATAAAGTGCATGCCGAAAAATTCCAGCGCGACACGCTGAACGTGGACATGACACCGCTTTATGATCGATTTCTGCCGCACCTGCCTGAATCGGGACATATACTAGATGCCGGGTGCGGCCCTGGCCGCGACGGAAGAGCGTTTCTCGAGCGAGGCTTCCGGATCACTGCCTTCGATGCCAGCTCGGTGATGGCGAAGCTGGCGGAAAAACACATCGGGCAGCCGGTTGAGGTCATGCGGTTCCAAGATATCGAATGGACAAACCGCTTCGACGGGGTATGGGCATGCACCAGCCTGCTGCACGTCCCTCGCGCCGAGCTTCCGGACGTGCTGTGCCGATTGACTCGCACCCTCAAGTCAGGCGGCGTCCTTTTCGCATCGTTCAAATACGGCTGCGGTGAAAGAGTCGACCAAGGCCGGCACTTCACGGACCTCGACGAAGATGCTCTGGCCCTCCTGTTGGATCAGACCGACGATTTCCAGACCATTGAAACGTGGACGAGCTGTGATCTTCGGCCCGGCCGGGAATCGAATCGCTGGCTGAACACCCTGCTACGAAGTCGTTAGCGGGCCGAGTCTATTTGTGGAGCGTCAATCCCGATACATCCGCCAACCGGAATACAGGCCGGAAACCGGCGCATCAAACAGATCACGCGGTTAAATCGAGCGATGGCTGACAAGGAGAATCTGTGGCCCAATACCTGACAACCGGGGGCGAGAACGATCCTCTTCTACCCCAGCTTCTGGCTGCCATCCGCCGAGCCAATCAGATCGATTTGGCTGTTGCATTCATCAATTCCAGCGGCCTCGATCTGCTCTTCGCTGCGCTGACCGACGCGGTCGAAATACGGGGTGCACGGCTGCGGGTGCTTACGAGCGACTACCTCGATGTCACCCACCCTCAGGCGCTGCGCCGCCTTTTGCTCCTTGCCGAACGCGGCGCGGATGCACGCATATTCCAGGCCGGCGATCAGCACAGTTTTCACCTCAAAACCTACATCTGTCTACGAACGGAGGATGACCGGGACCAGTGGGGCGTCGCTTTCGTTGGCTCCAGCAATATCAGCAGAACGGCGCTCACCGACGGGCTCGAGTGGAATGTTCTGGTAACGTTCGAAGAGGGTCGGTCTGACCGATCGACAGAGGGTTTTCGAGAGATTCGCCGGGAATTCGAGTCGCTCTTCGAGCATCCCCGGGTCACGGCATTGGACCATGGCTGGATCGAAGCGTATGAACACAGACGCAAAGTCCAGCGGCTCCCGATTGCTCCGGGCAGCGACGAAACGGAAGAGCCGCCGCCCAAACCCACGGTCATTCAAAGCGAAGCGCTGAAAGCCCTGTCCGGCACCCGTTCACATGGATTTCGGCGAGGGCTCGTCGTCATGGCCACCGGTCTGGGCAAAATCTATCTGGCTGCATTCGACAGCAGCCGAATGGGAGCACGCCGGGTTCTTTTCGTTGCCCATCGTGAAGAGATTCTGCTTCAGGCCGAAGCAAGCTTCCAACGGGTCCATACAAAAGCCCGGGTCGGGCGCTTTACTGGATCGCAAAAGGACTCCGAGGTCGATCTCCTGTTTGCGTCGGTACAGACCCTGAGCAGGCCCAATCACCTGGAAAAATTCGATCCCGACCACTTCGATTACGTCGTAGTGGATGAGTTCCACCACGCTGCTGCTCCCACCTACCGTCGACTGTTGCAGCATTTTCGTCCGCGTTTTCTGTTAGGCCTGACGGCAACGCCAGACCGAACCGACCAATCGGATATCCTCAGCCTGTGCGACGACAATCTTGTCTATACCCGCCAGCTCTTCGACGGCGTGGAGCTGGGACTGTTGAGCCCGTTCAGTTATTTCGGAATCTATGGTGAAACCGTCGATTACCGCGAAATCCCTTGGCGCAATGGACGCTTCGATCCCTCGTCTCTGTCCAATAAACTGGCCACCCTGGGCCGTGCCCGGCACGTGCTGCGCCATTGGCGAGACAAGGCGCAGCACCGGACTTTGGCCTTTTGCATCTCCAAACGGCATGCGGACTTCATGGCCGAGCGCTTTCGGCGTGAAGGCATCCGCGCCGAAGCCGTTTACCAGGGATCGAACCTGGATCGAAGCGCTGCCCTCGAGCAGTTGGACAGCGGTGAGCTTCAGGCCATTTTCGCCGTGGACCTCTTCAATGAAGGCGTGGACCTGCCCGCCATCGATACCGTAATGATGTTGCGTCCCTCCGAATCCAAAGTGCTGTTTCTCCAGCAACTGGGCCGCGGCCTGCGCCGACACCCGGCAAAGGAACATCTCGTGGTGCTGGACTTTATCGGCAACCACCGAGGATTTCTCAACAAGCTACAGGCTCTTTTCGGCGTCGGCGGCAGCGATTCGGCTCTTGCCGGCTTCGGCCGCCACGCCCGCGCCGGAGACCTGCCCTTGCCGCCAGGCTGCTATGCCAACTACGACTTGGAGATCATCGATTTTCTCACCGCTCTCCACGGCCAAGGGCCGACCCGTGACTATCAGGCGCTCAAAGATTCAATGGGCCGTTGCCCAACACTCTCCGAATTCTACCGAAGCGGCTCCAGCATTCCGACCATGCGCAGCCGGCATGGTCACTGGTGGGCGCTAGTGAGAGACCAAGATGATCTACAATCCGCCGAGGCCGCCTGCCTGAAACGCCATGAAGACTTTCTCCGCGAAGTTGAAACCACAGCCATGACGAGATGTTTCAAGGCCGTCCTGCTGGAGTCCCTTCTGGAGAATGACGGCTTCCGCAGGCCACCCCGTTTGGACGAACTGGCTGCCCAAGCCTTGGAGGTATTCCGCCGGCGGCGCACATTCGTGGCCGACATACGCGAAGACCTGCGCGACCTGGACCGGATCGATGAGGGGAGATGGCTGACCTACTGGAAAGGGAACCCCATCGCCGCCTGGCTCGGCAGAAATAGACGCGAAATCGGCCGGCGCTGGTTCGAACTTCGCGAAGACCGCTTCCACCCGACCTTTACCGTCACCGAGGAAGAGAGCGACACATTCCAGGCAATGGTCCAGGAACTGGTGGATTACCGTTTGTCCGTCTATGAACCGCGCCCCGAGAAACGACCGGAGCCATCCGCTACTGTCATTCCCCTGCCGGTAACCGCTCCAGATCGGGAAAATGACAACGAACTTCCCTTCTTCCCAGACCTTCGAATCGCCTGCGGACATTTTCGAACCGGCCGGTCAGACGTCGATACGGTTTGCCGTATCGGTCCCGGCCACAGTCGACTGGACCCATCCCGCCACTTCGTCGCCCGCGCTATCGGCAACTCGATGAACGGTGGCAAAAACCCGATCAACGACGGCGATTATCTGCTTTTCGAACTGGTCGACCCGGCTCGTGCCGGATCGATCACCGGCACCATTATGGCGATCGAGCGCCAGGATGCCAGCGGCGACGATCAATATCTCCTGCGAGTGGTAACGAAAACCCCGGATGCCCGCTATGTTTTGAAGGCGACCAATCCAGACTTTCCGGACTACGAAGCAGATGAAGGGATGCGCACACTGGCGCGACTGAGAGCGGTGTTGGAGCCGGACGAGATTCGCTTTGATGAATAAACGAGCGTTAAAGGGTTTCTCCGCAACCCCAATGAAGAAGAAGGCGTTTCGGACGCTGTTCGATAGCTTTATCACGCACCCGCGCTCATAGAACACGCCACGCTGGTAACGGCAGATAATCGCTATTTCCGAAAATCTAACAATCATGGCTCGATCTGCATGCTCGCGGACTTTGATATTGAGGCCTGATTCCAATATCCGTGAACGAATTCAAGCACCGAGTGGTGCGCGCGGCGCACCCTACATCTGGCGCCGTGGTGTAAGCAGGTTGTAGGGTCAGTCAGCAAATTCTGATAGGATGGCATTGTCGATTCGGCGACCGGCAACCAGGATGAGCAGAGTTATTTTTGATACCCATGCTTTTGTGAAAAAGCTTATGGCTGTTGGATTCACCGAAGAACGGGCGGAGGTGTTCGCTGAGGAGCAGGTCAGGCTGATAGAAGATCGGCTGGCGACCAAACGTGACGTCAAAGAGCTTAAGGAGCGGCTGACCTGCCGGCTTACGCTGCGGGGAGTCGCTATTTTTGC
>DEII01000192.1 GCA_002352385.1 Methylococcaceae bacterium UBA2778
AATTTTCTCGACATCGGCGGCGGGGCTTCGCCCGAGCGGGTCGAAAAAGCGTTCCGTCTGGTACTGGCCGACGAAGGCGTCAAAGCGATGCTGGTCAACATTTTCGCCGGCATCAACCGCTGCGACTGGGTTGCCGAAGGGGTCGTGCAGGCGGCGCGCAAGCTCGACACCAAGGTGCCGTTGATCGTCCGACTGTCCGGAACCAACGTCGAACAGGGCCGTCGAATCATCGCCGAAAGCGTTCTGCCCATCATCTCCGCGGATACGCTTGCGGAAGCAGCGACCAAAGCGGTCGAGGCGCGCGACCGGGCCGTCGCCAATCAGTAACAGATAAGAGTTCACGCACCATGACGATCCACATTCACGAAAACACTCCGATCATCGTCCAGGGGTTCACCGGCAAGATCGGCACTTTTCACGCCCGCGATATGATCCACTACGGCTCCAACGTGGTTGGCGGCGTCACGCCCGGCAAAGGCGGCACACAACACCTCGATCGCCCGGTCTTCAACACCGTCAAAGCGGCGGTCGCCCAAACCGGCGCCGAAGCCAGCATCATCTTCGTACCGCCTCCGTTCGCCGCCGACTCGATCATGGAAGCGGCCGATGCAGGCATCAAAGTATGCGTCGCCATCACCGACGGCATTCCGACACAGGACATGATGCGGGTCAAACGTTACATGCGCCGCTACAAGAAAGAGAACCGCATGATTTTGACCGGCCCCAACTGCGCCGGCACCATCAGCCCGGGGAAATCGATGCTCGGCATCATGCCCGGGCACATCTATATGCAAGGGAATGTCGGCGTGGTCAGCCGCTCCGGCACACTCGGCTATGAAGCGGCCTCCCAGATGAAAGCGCAGGGGATCGGCATCAGCACCGCTGTCGGCATCGGCGGCGACCCCATCAACGGCTGCTCTCACAAAGACTGCCTGGAGCTGTTCGAGCAGGACCCTGACACCACGGCGATAATGATGATCGGCGAAATCGGCGGCCTGCAGGAAGTCGAAGCCGGCCTGTTTGCGCGCGATCATATGTCCAAGCCGGTGGTCGCCTACATCGCCGGCCTGACCGCGCCGAAAGGCCGGCGAATGGGGCATGCCGGCGCGATCATCTCTGCCAGCGGCGAGAGCGCGGCGGAAAAGGTCGAGATCCTCGAGGCGTTCGGCATCACCATCGCCCCGACGCCCTCCGAACTCGGATCGACCATGGCGGCGGTGTTGTCCGGGCTGAGGTGACAAAATTCTCCTTGATTTCTTTTCATTCCCGAGCGATTATGTCAACTTTTACCACGACACACGCTTAGGAGGCGACATGGCGAAAATCACTCTGAAAGGCAATCCGGTCACGACCTGCGGCGAATTGCCCGCTGCTGGAAGCAAAGCTCCGGACTTCACCCTGGCGGACAGCAAGCTGGCCGATGTCACACTGGCGACCTATGCCGGCAAGAAGAAGCTGCTGAACATCGTGCCCAGCCTAGACACACCGACCTGCGCGACATCGACCCGCCGGTTCAACGAAAAGGCATCGGAGCACCCCGATACAGTCGTTCTGGTGGTATCGGCCGACCTTCCGTTTGCGCAAAAACGGTTTTGCGAAACGGAAGGACTGAACAACGTGGTTCCACTGTCGACGATGCGCTCGAATTTCGCACGCGATTACGGCGTCCAGCTCACTGACAGCAAATTGAAAGGACTGACCTGCCGCGCCATCGTCGTCATCGACGAAAACGACAACGTGACCTACACCCAACTGGTGAGCGAGATTGCCGAGGAGCCCGACTACGAAAAGGCTCTGGCGGCATTGTAAATTCTGCGGTGACCGTCCGTCCTTTCTGTGTCTGCGCCGCCGAATAAAACGTAGGGCAGAACGCGAAGCGGTTCCGCCATGGCACGGTGCATGATGGCGGATCGCCCTTCGGGCATACGCCCTACGCTGCTCTATAATCGCTCAACCATACACCGGAAATCGAGCACACAACGCCTTCACTTTCTCACGCACCTCTGCGATCAGCGCTTCATTGCCCAGATCATCCATGATATCGCACATCATGGTTGCAGTTTCACACACCTCGGCCTCCATGAAACCGCGGGTGGTGGGGGCAGGCGTGCCGACCCGAATGCCGCTGGTCACGAACGGCGACTGCGGATCTTTGGGAACGGCGTTCTTGTTGACTGTAATATAGGCCCGCCCCAGCGCCGCATCGGCTTCTTTGCCGGTGATGCCTTTGGCAATCAGTGAGACCAGCATCAAATGGTTGTCGGTGCCGCCGGAGACGACATCATAGCCGCGGCTGACGAACACTTCGGCCATCGCCCTGGCATTCTTGATCACCTGTACCTGGTAGTCTTTGAATTCGGGCTGCATCGCCTCTTTGAAGGAGACCGCCTTGGCGGCGATGACATGCATCAGCGGACCGCCCTGAATGCCCGGGAACACGGTGGAGTTCAATTTTTCCTCGATCTCCGGATTGCTCCTGGCGAGAATGATTCCACCCCGCGGCCCCCGAAGACTTTTATGCGTCGTGGTGGTCACGATATCGGCGATCGGCACCGGATTTGGGTAGAGCCCTACGGCGACCAGCCCAGCCACATGCGCCATGTCGACGAACAGGTAGGCGCCGACCTCGTCCGCGATATCCCGGAACCGCTGCCAGTCCACGACACGCGAATAGGCGGAAAAACCGGCAACGATCATTTTCGGTTTGTGCTCCCGAGCCAGAGAGGCTACCTGGTCATAAGCGATCAGCCCGGTGTCGGGATTCAGGCCGTACTGGACCGCATGATAAATCTTGCCGGAAAAATTAGGCTTGGCGCCGTGCGTCAAATGGCCGCCGTCGGCGAGGCTCAGCCCCAGAATCGTATCACCCGGTTGAATCAACGCCATATAGACCGCGGCGTTGGCCTGTGAGCCGGAATGCGGCTGCACATTGGCATAATCTGCCCCGAACAGCGTCTTGGCGCGATCGATCGCCAACTGCTCGGCGACATCCACGAATTCGCAGCCGCCGTAATACCGTTTGCCGGGATAGCCTTCGGCATATTTGTTGGTCAAAACCGTGCCTTGCGCCTCCAGGACACGAGGGCTGGCGTAGTTCTCCGAAGCAATCAGCTCGATATGCTCTTCCTGGCGCCGGCGTTCGTCCTCGATCGCCCGGAACAGTTCATCGTCAAAACCGGCGATCGTTTGTGATGCGTCAAACATTAGGGTGTTCTCCTCAAGCTAAAAAATGGCAGCCCCGCACGCCGTCGCCGCGCTAGGAGCAGTCAGGATGGATCAATACGACCTGCAGGTCGGCCACGTTGGTACCGGTTGCGCCGGTCTCCACGAGGTCATTGGATTTTTGCAATGCGGAATAGGAATCATTATCGGCCAGACGATTCTCCGGCTCGATCCCGGCCTGAATCATGCGCTCCAGCGTCCATGGATCGACAACGCCACCGGCGACATCCGTGGGCCCGTCGCGGCCGTCGGTGCCGGCGCTGAGGAAGACCCACCGCCGATCCAGCTGCCGCCGCTCGGCTGCCAGCACAAACGCCAGCGCCATCTCCTGATTACGGCCGCCTTTGCCACCGCCCTTCAGCGTCACCGTGGTTTCCCCGCCGGCGACCAGTGCAGCCGGCCGACCGGATTTTTGATTGCGCATCTCCTGTTCGACACGACTCACCAGCTTCGCGGCCTCTTCCCGTGCCTCGCCGCAGAGGGCATCGTCGTAAAGAGTGGTTTCGAACCCTTCGGATTCAGCCGCTCGCATGACGGCATCCACACTGAGGCGGTTGCTGCCGACCAGCGTGGTTTCCACATTCCGGAAAATGGGATCGCCGGGCTTCGGCGTCTCATCCCGTTCACCGGCACAACCGGCACTGAGATGCTGGCGCACGGACGGCGGCACCTGGTCCCATACACCGCTCGACTCGAGCACATCGACCGCATCCGCAAAGGTCGTGGGATCCGGCACCGTCGGCCCGCTGGCAATCGAGCTCAAATCGTCTCCCGGCACATCGGACAGAATCAGCGCATGCACGGCGGCCGGAGCGGCCAATCGAGCCAACCCTCCACCCTTGATCCGGGAGAGGTGCTTGCGCACGCAATTGATCCGGGTGATTTCAGCCCCGCAGGCCAGCAACAGTTCGGTGGTCGCGATTTTATCCTCGAGCGATATCGCCTCAGGAGGATATGGAACCAAAGCGGAGCCGCCGCCGCTGACCAGCACCAACACGAGATCACCCCCCCCGGCCTGACTGACATAGTCCGCAATCGCTCTGGCCCCTTCATACCCGCCGGCGTCGGGCAACGGGTGCCCCGCTCCGATGACATCGAACCGCTCCACGTCGGCTCGATTCTCGTAATTGGTCACGGCGATGCCGCGGCCCGCGATCAACCCGGTCGGAATGACATCCTGAGCCGCGCCAGCCATCGCGCACGCCGCTTTCCCGAATGCGACGGGATAGATCTTCGCCCAGGGCTCCGAGCGAACGTTTGATGACCAATCCGCCGCCTCACGCCTGATTGCCAGCCGGCTGCCCCTCATCCGCAAAGCGTTTTTGACGGCACGAGAGGGATCTGCGGCACTGACGCCGGCCTGGAACAGATGCAGAGCACAGCGCCGGTAAGAGGCCGCCCAGGCAGATATTCCGGAACTGTCATGGTTATCCATTCAATCTAGGATACAGGATGCAACATCCTTCATAAAGAGCAAAAAGTAGTTTACACTTTCTCAGCCCGATCCCATACGCTCCTCTTAGGAGCGGAAAACCGCACGCTGCGGAAAAAGCGTCTACGACAAATCAAAGGATGCTCACAGTTCACAGGAACGACTTCGCCCGACAGTTCAGGCACAGAAACAATGCTAAGGTAATTATTAAGGTAAATAAAGATGAAAATACCGCTAAAAATCGCAGTGACAGGCGCCGCGGGTCAGATCAGTTATTCATTGCTGTTTCGAATCGCGGCAGGCGACCTGTTCGGCATGGATCAGCCTGTCGCACTGCATTTGCTCGAAATCGAGCCTGCCATGGGCGCGCTGAAAGGCGTCGAGATGGAGTTGGACGATTGCGCCTTCCCGCTGCTGCAACAGATCGTATCGACCGACAACCCGGAAACCGCCTTCAAAGAGATCGACTACGCATTTCTGGTCGGCGCCCGCCCGCGCGGGCCGGGGATGGAACGCAAAGATCTGCTGACCGCCAATGCCGAAATCTTTTCAGTCCAGGGCAAAGCGCTCGATGCGGTCGCCAAAAGGGATGCCAAAATCCTTGTCACCGGCAATCCGGCCAATACCAACGCGTTGATTGCCATGAAAAACGCGCCCGAGCTGCAGCCGAATCAATTTTCGGCGATGATGCGGTTGGATCATAATCGCGCAATCAGCCAACTGGCGCATAAATGCGGCGTTGCAACCAGTCAGATCAAGAGAATGATCGTTTGGGGCAATCACTCCAGCACACAATACCCCGATATTCATCACGCACTGGTCGACGGGCATCGTGCCATAGACCTTGTCGATCGACCGTGGTTTGCCGATGACTTCATCCCTACGGTACAGCAACGAGGCGCAGCCATCATCAAAGCACGCGGTTCATCGAGCGCGGCATCGGCAGCCAATGCGGCCATCGACCATATGCGCAGCTGGGTGTTCGGCACGCCGGATGACGACTGGGTCAGTATGGCGGTTCCCAGCGATGGCAGTTATGGTATTGAAGAGGGTGTTTTTTATTCCTACCCGGTGACGGTCGTAAACGGCGCCGTCCACATCGTACAAAAGCTGGAGATCGATGCTTTCAGCCGCGAAAGAATGGCGGCAACCGAAGAGGAATTGAAAGAAGAACGAGAGGCGGTGAAGCATCTCTTGTAGGCGTCGCCGCTGTCTCTAGGAGGCTGTCCGGGAATAGCGATCGTAGCGAGGGCGAGACCGATTGAATCAGATTTTTCGATCATTTGAGACGAATAGTGGGCCTATTTAACGATA
>DEII01000084.1 GCA_002352385.1 Methylococcaceae bacterium UBA2778
CTGGCGCTCGTTCCTCGCACGACGGAAAAACAGTGCGGCCTGATCGCTACCGGGGACTAACCGCCTTCGCTTCGCTTTCCATGGCGGTCAGCGAAAGTGACCGCTTCGCCGGCGCCTGCTATAAGGCCGCAAATTGGAGCCATGTCGGCCAGACCAAAGGGCGAGGAAAGCTCGGCCCGGCAGGCAAACAGAGTGTTCCCATCAAAGATATATGGCTCTATCCGCTCGACCGCCGGTTCCGAGCACACCTAACCAGATGATTTTGTTGGATATGGGTTGGCCGAATATTTACCTCTAAAAAAAGCTAACCCTCTGAAAAATAAGATAAGTTTCGATAGGCATGACAAACATGGGCTAAGGCCTGTCGACAAAACGCAGCAGGGCCGTTTTGCTCGGTTCGACTTCCAGGTCGAACTGCGCCAGCCGTTGCGTCATCTCCGTGAGGAAACGCCGCGCGTCGGCTTCCTGCTCGAAGCAGGCTACATAATCGTCAGCAAAGCGGATCAGGTAGGCTTTGCCCGTACAGCTCCCGGCATAACGTTTCTCGAACCAGAGGTCGAGCACGTAGTGCAGGTAGACGTTGCTAAGCACGGGCGATACCAGTCCCCCTTGCGGGGGGCCTTCCTCGCTGGCAGTGAATACGCCGTCTTCCATGACGCCGGCTTTGAGAAAGCGCTGCACGATTTGCAGCAGCTTGGGGTCGGCGATGCGGTACTCCAAAAAATTCACCAGGTGGGCGTGCGACACATGGTCAAAGAAGCCTTTGATGTCGGCCTCCACCACCCATTGCGTCCCTTCGTTGGTGATCACTTCCGCCACTCGCCGCAGCGCATCATGCGCACTCCGACCAGGACGAAAACCATAGGAGCACTCACAAAACTCCGGCTCCCAAATCGCTTGCAGTACGCGGCTCAGTCTGTCCTGGACCAGGCGGTCTTCAAAGCTCGGTATCCCGAGCGGGCGGTAGCGTCCGTCTTCTTTCGGTATGTATGTCCGCCTTGCCGGTTTGGGCCGGTAGCCCAGCCGGCGTAGCCGCGCTGAAAGTTCCGCTAGTCGCTCGTCCAGCCTTTCGCCGTACTGCTCTTTCCTTATCCCATCAACTCCGGGCGCCTTCTTTCCATTCTGACGCTCAAAGCTCTCGCGCAGCCCTTCAGGGTCAAACAGCAACCCCATCAGTGCGTTGAACCGCGTTTGCGGCTCGTTGCGCGCCTTCTGTGTGAAACGCTCAAGTCTTGTAGTCACGGGCAGAGTCCTCTCTGTGTAGGGCCGTGTGGTCCCCCTTGCGTTATCTCAAACCGCCACCCCTTCGCTCCTCCCGTATTACCAGGACTCATCGCTACTATAGGTGGCTCCGACTTCCACACATCGCCGCCCATGTCCTCGCTTTTCACACTTGTTCATGGGTGCCCGCTCCCTGCGGACCGATGTGCGGATCTCCTTGGTTACCGCATATTCGCTATGTCAGGCTCGACACGGACTCGGACCCCGGGGAGTACCCCCACCGCTCGCCATCGCGCGATGCGGGTTGCTGCCTGCCGGAGGGTCAAACCCGTCGGCACTCTCCCAGTGAATTTTTCGGAGCTCTATACCTTCAAGGTCGGTATCACCCGTTACCCTTGCACCTCGCCTGCTTTCGTGCCTACGCATCAATCAGTCCGTTACCGCACTGACTGCAAGGCTCGATACCGGGCTCGTGGCTTGCGTTTACCCAGGTGGGATTCTCACCCACTAAAATATGCGGCATTGCCAAGCCGCACTGACCCCTTGTTTCCTTTACGCTAGCCGTTTTTCGGCAGCACCCTAATGGCTAATGCTGTTGACTTAAGCCCTCTCCAGAGGAGAGGGTTGGGTGAGGGGGCAATAAACAAAGGAGCTCAGCCATTTTGATCCCCTCATCCCAGCCTTCTCCCGGAGGGAGAAGGAGCACTCCACCTTAATTCAACAGCATTGACCCTTGATCATGGTCGAACTTCAGAGTGTCAAGTCCCGTATAATCATGCAACAACGCTTTTTTAGGAAAAACAGATGATCCAATTTACAAAACGCCAAAAAGACACGAGTCCAGAAAAGATGGTAAAACCGGAAGGAAAAGACGGAATACAAAAACTGGGGCATCGCGAATACGTTGGAGGGATGTGGGAAGAAATTGGCAGGCTTCAATTTGAGTTCCTTTTGCGACAGAAACTCAAACCCACGGATTGCTTTCTTGATATTGCGTGCGGCTCCTTACGGGGAGGAGTTCATTTCATCAACTATTTAGAAACGAGCAATTACTTGGGAATTGACAAAGAAGCCAGCCTAATACAGTTGGGAATAGAAAAAGAGCTGGGAAAGGAATTATATAATGACAAAAAGCCGGAGTTTGTCATATCCAATACCTTCGATTTTGAAAAGTTCAGCAAAAAACCCCGGTTCTCACTCGCTCAATCCCTGTTTACTCATCTAAACATTGAGGATGTTTTTAGATGCTTGAACAAGCTTCGTAAATTTGTGGAATCTGAGGAGCATGTGCTTTTCGCTACCTTTTTCGAAGGTGATTCTTCAGATAACCCAAAAATGTCTCACAGTCATGCTTCTTTCCAATACTCACGGGAGGAGATGGAGACGTTTGGTCGGCGCAATGGTTGGCAAGCCACTTATATTGGCGGTTGGAACCACCCCAGGAATCAAATGATGATGCAATACGAGGCATTTTGAACCGTATTATAACCGAGCGCATTCGCATTTTTAGGGCTATGTGACTACCTTAAAGGGACGTTGTTGCATAATCCACCGCAACTAATTTATTTCCAAGGAACTCCTGCACCGGATTAAATTCTTCAACTTATCGATTCTAAAATGTATTTTGTGAATTATGCAACAACGCTCTCCCAGACCGAACTGATTGCCGCCTTGAAGCGATATACTCATCTCTATCCGCATCATATTCCCCAGCGGCGTCTGAAGCATCAAACTCCCATCCATAGTGAGGAAAAACCGACACTCGATACCTCACATCTGACCCCTGCCACCCTGCATTATGGTTGAACTGCAAAGCCCCATCATCAGCATCGGCGCCGGCCGCTCCGGATCGACCCTGCTGTACCGAATCCTCAACGCCCACCCGGATGTGGTTTTCTTCAACGAAAACAGCTTTCTGGCACCGCGCTTATGGCTGGAGCTCTGGCAAGACCGCTTCTGGTTTACCTCGCAGATGTTCGTCGCCCGGCAGCCTCGATCCGCGCTCGATCCGCAGCCGACCATGGAACCAGCTGTATTGGAGCAGGAACAACAGCGAATCAGCGTACTGATCGCTCAGATGATCGCCGATGTGCACCGGCTCGATCGAACGAGCTGCAAGGTCTGGGGCTACAAGGAGATCTGGAACGGCTCCAGCCAGTTCGACTATCCGTGGGAGGATTATGACACGATTTTTCCCGGCGCCTTCTGGCTGCACCTGACCAGAAGCCCGTTTCAGTTCGCCAGATCCACCGCCCACTGGAACCGTGATCCCTTGACGCTGGATTATCTGAAAGAGCGGCTGACCGACTGGGTCGCCATAGTGGAAAAATCCACTCAGCGAACGACCACCAGCCGTTATCATCAGATACGATACGAAGACCTGGTGGACAATCCACGGAGCTGCCTGACGCCGGTTCTTGAATCGAACGGTTTAAGCTGGCATGACGACTGTTTGCAGGCGCTGGATCGTTTTTCGATGAAATCGGCCGGCGAATCGCCCGGGCCGGACCGTGCTGCGGCGTGCGACCGGAACGAACTCATCGCTTTGACCCGGGAAATCCAAGGACTCGAAAAATGGATGAAAAAACTCGACTACTCCATTCCCCAAGACTTTGAGGCGCAAATTGAAGCACCGCGGCCCGACCATACGAGACCCAGTTTCGCCGAGTTGAACATGATCGCCGAAACCGAGCTGGATGGGCGGAAACATCGGCCGCAGCATCTGCTGCAGCAAACCATCTCTGATCTGACGCAGGCGTGCTCTGACCTGAAGCAGGCGTGGTCGGAAGAGGTTGGAAAACTGCAAAAAGAAATGCAGCGCAAGGCCGCAGCGTGGCAAAACAGATGGCAGAGCGAGCACGACAACTATCTGCGCGAGCGAGAGAACTTCCTGAACGAACGCAAAAGGCATTTCATCTTTTACTTTTTCGTCAGGCGCTATCATGAGCTTCGGGCGCTGATCGGCAAAAAATAGGAGGCAGAGCGTTAATCCCACGCCATCTTTCCGCCCCGCAATCGATAAACCCGCTCGGTAACAGGGCCGGTAATAAACAGCCAGCCGTCACCGGGTTCAAAGCGCTGTACGCCCCCCCTGTCGATGCTCGCAGACTCGACCGATCCGTATGTCACGGCGGTGCCGTTTTCATCCATCCGCTGCTCCTCATCGGCAGGCGGCAACGGCCGCCTCGACCACTTCGTCCCACAATGCCATCACCTTTTCCATACCGAAACGATCAGTGACGTGGACCGCCTGCACCGCAAGGCGCGCACGCTGCGCTGGATCGCCCATGAGCTGCATCATCGCCGAAGCCAGCGCCTCCACATCTTCCGCCGGCACCAGCAGACCGTCGATGCCGTCGCGAATGATCTCCGAAGGGCCGCTCTGGCAATCGAAACTGATCACCGGCAGCGCGCACGACATCGCTTCCAAGAGCGCATTGGGAAAACCCTCGTAGCGGGACGACAAAACGAACAGTTCCGCCTGCCGCAGAATGGCCTGTGGAGTCTGCACGCGCCCCGGGAAAAAGACCTTTCCGGCCAGGCCGAGCCTTTCGGCCAATTGCTCCAACGCGGAGCGTTCTTCGCCCTCACCGAGCAGAACCAGCCGCCATTCCGGCAGCTCCCGAACCGCAATGGAAAACGCCTTCAGCAACAGATCGAAGCCTTTTTGGCTCGTCATCCGCCCCATGCCGATCATGGTCGGTCGATTCGACCGTCCGCCGGTCATACCGGCCATCGATACACCGTTGTTGGATTCATTCGTCACGTTGACCGGATTGGGAATAATCGTCAAGCGCTCGCGTCCTACAAAGGCGCCGAACCAGTCCCGCACCTGCTCCGACTGCACCACGACCCGATCCGCCCGGCGGTATAGCCGCCTGCGCAACCACGACCAGACGGTTCCAATCAAATGCCGGGAGGGGTCGACGCGTTCCGAAACGATCACGCCAAGCCTCAATCCCCGGCTCGCCAGCAACACCAATACATTGGTTTCGGCCATGAAGCTGACCACGACATCAGGCTCGGCATGGCGGATCGCCAGCCGAAGAACCCCTAAGCGACGCAGATTATTGAACGCACCGGCAAACTGATGGGGGGATGCACGCATCAAATCGAGCCCCACCCTCTTCACCCGGAGGTCCACCGCATAAAAATCCGATGCGACTGAAGCGAGCGTCATGAGCGTGACATCATGTCCTTTCCCGGCCCAATGGTTGGCCATCAGCGACAGCACACGCTCTGCTCCGCCGGCTGACAGCGAGGAAATGATTAGGCAGATTTTCATTGCACCTGTTTCATGCATTGACTACGGCTCATCCTGATGGCACCATGAATCATTTTAATCGACAACTCACCAAGTGTGGACTTTATGCGACTGAATACTCAAGCCTTTCAGAAAAACAACCGACCCTCGCTGAATCGCTCCGCCGTACGCGGCTTTACTTTGCTGGAACTGCTGATCGTCCTGGCCATCATCGGCATGCTGGCCGGGCTCATCGGCCCTCGCTTGATGAAAGCCATGAGCCAGTCACAATCAAAAGCCACAAAGGCACAGATCGAAATGCTGGCCACCGCAATCGATACCTTCCGGTTGGACAACGGGCGCTATCCGACGCAGGGCGATGGGCTTGGGGCTTTGCTGCAGCAACCGGAAGGGCTGACCAGCTGGTCGGGGCCGTACCTGCGCAAGAATAAGCTTCCCAAAGATGCATGGGGCTTCGATTTTCGCTACGAAATCCCGCCAACACGCGGCGGCATGGATTATGACCTCTACAGCCTCGGCGCCGACGACGCCCCCGGCGGCGAAAACGAAAACGCCGATATCGGCAACTGGCAATAAGCCAAAAGCGCCATCGTTCCCTGCGGCACGGAAAGAGACTCGGCCGGCAAGGCTGTTTCATTCCGTGGCCGCGGAACCCGATCCATAACCATTGGCGCATTTTCGTGCGCAACAACACCCTTCAGGGCATGGAACGAAATAAGTGTTGCAGATTGCGCCGGATTTTTGTTCGTCTTCAATACGCGGCAATGGGCGCATAGCCAAGTTACGTAACCGTTGCCGCAACGTGGAAGACGGGCAAAAAGACAAGTAAGATGCGATACTTATTTCGTGACATGCCCTAAGGGCACAGCATGGACACTTTGACCTCCATTGCCGCCCATCCTGCAGCAGCATTCCTGCTAGGGGCGCTGTTCTGCCTGCTCGTCGCACTCCCGATTTTCCGGGCGCGACTGGCCGCCATGGCGGCGCAGAGCGGCGCGCAACATCAGACCGAGCTGGCACTGCTGAAGCAGCAGCTCGAGAGAGTGGAAACCGCAGAGAAAGAGCAGCAACAGAGCAATGCCTCCCTCCAGCAGGCATTGAGCGCCGAGCAGATCCGCGCCGCCCAACTGGAAACTCAGCTGTCCGCGGAACGCAGGCAGACAGCGGAAAAAATCGCCCTGTTGCAAGCGGCCAGACAACAGCTCTCAGCTGAATTTCAGCAGCTCGCACAGAGCATTCTGGAAGAAAAGAGCCGAACCTTCACCAGCCAAAACAGAGAACAACTCGGCCATCTTCTCAACCCGCTGCGCGAGCAGATCAGCGACTTCAGAAAAAAGATCGAAGACGTCTATGACAAAGAATCGAAAGACCGCATCGCCCTTTCCCATCAAATAATTACCTTAAAAGACCTGAATGAACGCATCAGTCGGGACGCCGTCAACCTGACCAACGCCTTGAAAGGTCAGGTCAAGACCCAGGGCAACTGGGGCGAAATGATCCTGGAACGGGTACTCGAGCTGTCAGGTCTGGTCAAAGGGCGGGAATACGAAACCCAGGTATCCCGCGAAAATGAGGAGGGGAAAAGGATGCAGCCTGACGTTGTTGTTCATCTCCCTGACAAAAAAGATGTCGTGATCGATGCCAAAGTGTCGCTGGTCGCCTATCAGCGCTACTGCGAATATGAAACAAACGAAGAGAAGGAGGCGGCGCTGGCACAGCATATCGTCTCCGTCCGCGCCCATGTCAAAGGGCTCGGCGCCAAACGCTACAGCGAACTGAACAGCATCCGCTCGCTCGATTTCGTCCTGATGTTCATCCCCATCGAAGCCGCTTTTATCATCGCGATCGAACACGACAGCGGCCTGTTCAAAGAGGCATTCGACAAAAACATCGTCATCGTCAGCCCCTCGACTCTGCTGGCCACCTTGAAAACGATCGAACATACCTGGCGTTCCGAGTACCAGAACCAAAACGCTCGAACGATCGCCAAAAAAGCCGGCGATCTGTACGACAAATTCGTCAACTTCACCGCCTCGCTGGAAGAGATCGGCGACAAGCTGGACAAAGCAAAAAGCGCCTACGACACCGCCCACAACCGGCTCGTCTCCGGCCAAGGCAGCATCGTCAGCCGTGTTCAGGCGCTCAAGGAAATGGGCGCCACCAGCCGCAAAACGCTTTCCGACGCGCTGCTGGAAAAAACGGACGAGTCATGAGCGAGTTTGCTTAGGTTGCGGCAAAAACCGACGGCCGTACCCAACCTGTGCTCCGTGGTCGTTGGGCACGCCGCACTTTGCCCGACCTGCCTGGCTATCGCGCGCGGTCGATGGATTCGCCCCTCCGCGGCTGTTATAATACCGCACTATAATTCTGTGGTTTTGCCTTGACTTTCAAATCACCTCACGATCATTCCCACACTACCTTTTATGTCCACTATCGCAACGAATCGCACGCAAACCATCGGCGTCAAAGTCGGCAACATCCAAATCGGCGGCGGCGCCCCCATTGTCGTGCAGTCGATGACCAACACCGACACCGCCGATGTCGGCAGTACCGTCAAACAAGTGGCCGAACTGGCGAAGGCCGGATCGGAGCTTGTCCGAATTACGGTCAATTCGGAGGATGCAGCGAAAGCGGTGGCGAAAATCCGCGACCGGTTGGACCGGCAAGGCTGCTCCGTGCCGTTGATCGGGGATTTTCATTTCAATGGGCACAAATTGCTTCGGCAGTACCCGGACTGCGCCGAAGCGCTGAGCAAATACCGCATCAATCCGGGAAACGTCGGCAAGGGCAAGAAACGCGACCCGCAATTTGCGCAGATGATCGAGTTCGCCTGCCAATACGACAAACCGGTTCGCATCGGCGTCAACTGGGGCAGTCTGGATCAGAGTGTTCTTGCCCGTTTGCTGGATGAAAACGCCCGGATGGAGACCCCGAAAGAGTTGCCGCAGGTGACGCGGGAAGCCGTGATCACGTCGGCGCTGGAGAGTGCGGAACGCGCTGAAGCCTTAGGACTGCCGTCCGACAGAATCGTTCTGTCGTGCAAGCTAAGCGGTGTTCAGGAGCTTATCTCGGTCTATCAGACACTGTCGGCACGCTGTCGGTACGCGCTCCATCTCGGCCTGACTGAAGCCGGCATGGGATCGAAGGGCATCGTCGCCTCCACTGCGGCGCTGTCGGTATTGCTGCAGCAGGGTATCGGCGACACCATTCGCATATCACTGACCCCGGAGCCCGGTGCGAATAGAACGCTGGAAGCGATCGTTGCGCAGGAGATCCTGCAAACCATGGGCCTGCGTTCGTTTACGCCGATGGTGATCGCCTGCCCCGGCTGCGGTCGGACGACCAGCGATTATTTCCAGCGCCTCGCGCAGCAGATTCAATCCTACTTGCGGCATAAAATGCCCGAGTGGAAAGGGCGCTATAACGGCGTGGAAGAGATGGACGTTGCCGTCATGGGCTGCGTCGTCAACGGCCCCGGTGAAAGCAAGAATGCAAACATAGGCATCAGTTTGCCCGGAACGGGAGAAACGCCTATCGCTCCGGTCTATGAAGACGGCAAACAGACCGTCGTGCTGAAGGGCGATCGTATTGCCGAGGAGTTTCAGGCCATCGTCGACCGTTATGTGGAAACGCATTACGGCTGAACGGTTCGCAAGGAAAGCTCGGCAATTGAGTTCTTGGTACCTCTGAAAATCACGATTTGCCCGGTCACGATACCATATTCAGCCGGGTCTTCCATCGGCCCTTGGCGCAATCAATATCGGACTGTAAACATAAAGAAACAGAGCGAAAGCCGAAATCCAGAGCAAAAGGGAAAGCAGAACGAACTGACTGTACCATGAAGGAACGAGCACGGGCAGCAGCACCCTGATCAGAGCGGCGGCATTGATCAGAACAAAGGCTGCCATGATAGCATCCGCCGCTTTCAGCGGGCGCCCGGTATGCCCGAGCGAGACTCTTGCCATCATACCCAGCGTCAATACACCGATTCCACCGACCGTAAAGGCATGAACGGCAATGAAGGGCATCATCCAACCAAATGCCGTAAACGCCTGAAGAATCAACGCCAAGATTATCCAGCCGTAGCCCGAATAGAGAACCCATAACAACGGCACGCCCCAGATCCTTCGGTCATACCAGCCGGACAACCGTCCAGCATGAAGTCCGGCTGCCAGCAATGCCAGCACCCCGCTCAATACCGCCTCAGGAAACAAGGCATCGACAACGAACCAGCCCACGAACGAACCGATGCACCAACGGTCGAGCGCGGCTGAGCGCAGGGGTGCCGAGCCGGGAAGCCCGCGCTCGGTAAAAAAAGGGAAAATCCGACCGGCGATCACAATGATCAGCAGGATAACCGAAGCAAGCGCCAGCTCAGCGCCAAACAGAGCGCCCGTTTCGGTGGCGCCAAGCACTTCGGCATGAATCAATGTATTCGCAACCGCCATCGTCGCCAGGAGTGCGACGACAACCAGGTTGGAATATTTTTTTGCGCGAATGATGGGACCGCCGATCACAATCGCCAAGGCGGGAAGGAAAGCCAGATCGACGGTCGCGATCAGCCCATGAGGAAGCGTGTCGGCGAAAAAAGGCAGAATCCTGCCATAGACCCACAACAGACACAGCCAGCCGAGATTCCTGCCGCTGAGGATCACCTGCCCGGTCCAGTTGCCGACTGCAGTCAGCAAAAAGCCGGCAATCACCGCAGCGGTATAGCCGAAGATCATCTCGTGGCCATGCCACAGCAGATCGCCGTAATAATGATCGAGCGGGCTGCCGGCATAGCTCCTTCCCTTCATCGCCATCAGTACCAACGCCGCTATACCGGCGAACAAAAAAAAGGCTCGAAAGCCGAGCGCAAACAAGCTGAATGAAGAGGACTGATCGGGTTTCGGCTGCGGCATAGTGGGTGGCGATCTATGGCGATGTGACGTGGGCGACAGGAAGCTGCAACGACTCCGGTCGCGGGCGGCAAACATACCACAGACCACAAACGACGACAACCGCCATTGCACTCAACCCAGCAATTCTCATTATGGGTTGTTGCCGGCTTATCATGGGTTGTGTGGGCCGTAGGTACCGACGGCTAAGTCATTAAAGATTAAGGTGCGCGAGATTACCAAACGCTCTCATAACTTGGATGCCGATCTCATCGCTCAGCTCAACCAGGTCATTCGAGGTACCGATCGTTATTTCGCCACACACTTTTCGCACACAGCAAGCTTGTTTCGGCGCTTGGACAGTTGGATTCGCATGCGACTTCGCTGTATCAAAATGAAATGCAAATGGAAGACCGATAACAAGCATGTGCGAAACAAACATCTTTGACGTTTAGGACTCATCGCACTCACGGATTTTTGCGAGACTCCTGCGACAGCAGGTCAAGTGACGCCTCTCACGGGGCAATCTCTATGGCGTCGCCCGGTGCTCGAAAGGGGCACGCCGGTAAATAGAGGAAATCGACCCCTTGCGGCAACGGGGAGGGAGTGGCTGAGGCCTCTCCCTTACCCACTGCGGTTGAGGAACGAAACCCAA
>DEII01000214.1:0-17326 GCA_002352385.1 Methylococcaceae bacterium UBA2778
AATGGGTTCGTCGAATATTTACTAATGGAATTGCAACATTGCCCTGTGAAAAGAAACATCAAACCCCTTATGGTGTTGTGCAAGAAAAGCAAAAGAAAAGGGTACTGACGCCTTTTTATGGCCCCCTTTTTAGCGGTGGGTTCCATCCGCTCTTAACTCGAATCGGCGGTTATTTTCTCTCTCGACCGTCCATTGGCTGCGGGGAAGGGGAGGCGAACAACCGTTCGATGCTGCGCCGGGCCAGAGCGGCGATAAAGTTGCCGCGGTAGGCGGGTCTTGACTCGATAAAAACCGCCAGCACGATCTGTCGCCCCGATCGATGACGAACGATGCCGGCATCGGCGAAAATGGGGCCCCAGGTGCCGGTTTTTGAATAGACCTCCACTCCCTTGGTCCCGACTGCACCGCCGGCGATGCGATGGATCAGATAGGGCTGCTTTGCGGGGTCGCGCAGCATCCGCATACGAACCTCGGCGGCGTGTTTCCGGGTGAGGACGCGGTCGGTGGCGAGCAGAGCGAGGAGCTTCGCGGTTGCCACTGCGCTCATCGCCTGCCGATTATGAAATTTGCCGTCGTGGCTTTCAAGACCACCTACTACGCTGTCGTCCTGCAGCAGTTGAATCTCCCTGCCGAACAGGTCGCCGCCACCGTCATAGGTCGGATGGATACTGTGGATGCCGACGACGCCCAGACTTTCCAGCCAGCGTTTGACTGCCAGCCGCCGTTCGCGGAACTGCAGATAACGCTGATCGGGAAGCGCCGGCCCCGGCTGCGTTTCTGTCAGCCGGGCGACGACCCGCTGCGTCGCTTTGTTGCTGCTGTGGTAGATCATCTGCGTCAGCTGTCGATCCAGTATGTTGTCGATCTGTAGTTTTCCCTGTTCCTTCCAGGCGTAAGCGGCCATGAGGTAAACGAACTTGACCACGCTGGCCGGATAGATCGGGGTTTCTCCATGCCAGTGAGCTAAGTGTGGTGTGTGGCCCGGATTCAGATCGATGAGAGCAATGCCGAGCTTGGCTTTGCGCGCCCGGATATCCCGCGCCAGGAGTTGTTTCACGGTCTGATCCAGAAACGCCTGCAGCTCGGGCGATGGTTGAATGGAGGCGAGGTAGCCGCGGGCAGAGGTTTGCCTCTCCCCGTCGTCGGCGGCCCCGGCAGCCATGGCGGGGAGCAGGAGCAATAAGAGGGGCAAACAGCGCAGTACGGGGTTCATGAAAAGATGGCCCTGAGCAGCAGGCCGAGCCACAAAGTCTTGGGTCGGAGGCTCAACGGATGGCCTCCTTCAGGGAGATGGTTCCACCGGCCTGTTCAGCCGTTCCATCCAGCGCGGCCAGTGCCGGGATGTTTTTCAGCTCTTCGTTGCCGATGAAGGGCCGGACCTGGAACAGCCAGAGCTTGCCGTCGGCGAAGCCGAATTCGATGTCCCAGGGGCGGGGGTTGCCCGAAGGGTCGAGCGCCGGCTTCAAATTGTTCTTGATCTTCGTAGCGGCGGCGACCAGCGCTTCGAGTTCCGCCGGCTCGAGCACGTGGTCCTTGCCGGTGGCAGGGACGATCTCGCTGCCGCCGTCCGGTTTCAGCAGGCGCCGCCAAGGGGATTTGAAAGCCGTCTGCAGTTCGATGCCGTCCGCTGACCACACCAGGGTTTCGGCCGGGGTGCCGTCGACCGCGCCGCCGACGCCCTCCGAGGTTGCGATCACCATTTTGTTCTGGTCGCCGGAGTTGATGTCGGCGGTGACCAGCACGCCGGACTTGTCGTTCGGGACCGACTCCAGAATCACCACCGAAGGGAAGACCCAGAGCGGCTGATCGATCAGGGTTTGACGCCAGGAGAAGGAGCGGTAGGTGAATGGGGACGCCCACACCTCTTTGAGACCGTGATAGATATCGTCCAGCGAGTCCATGTTGAACAGGGTCAGGTTGAGCCCGGCGCCGTTGAAGTTGTCCTGATCCTCGACGTTGGTGTCGCTGCGCACGAAGCAGCCGACGGTCCGGCTCTTGTCGTCGGGCCGCAGCAGCCCGTTGTGGTCGAGCCCGTGGCGGATGGCGACTTTCAGCTCGGAGGAGAGCGGTTTGTTCTCGATGGAATAGCGGATGACTTCGAGCCGAGGCTGGATCCATTCGGCGAGCGCCTTTTCGCCGGTGCCGCCCGGAACCATCTCTTCGAAGAATTGTTTGTAGACCCGGTTTTCGAAGTCCAGCAGGCCCTCGCCTGCTTCTGCGATGCCGCTCTCCTGCAGGTGTTCGGGCAGCGCCACGACGGCGTGCAGGACATGATCATAGTAGGCGCCGAAAGGTACGACGATGCCGCGCGCCACATGATCCGGAAACAGATGTTTGAGCTCTCCCAGAAAAGCCGCTTTCGGGCCCGAGCGAATGCCGGAATCGCTCCGCCGCATCGCTGTCAGGTCGATCGGCAGCCGGGTCTTGATGTCGAGCCGTTTCGGATCGACGTGCAGCTTGTGGCCGGACCCGCCGAGTGTGCCGTCATCGCTGCGTTCGGCGTTGCGGGTGAACTCGGTATAGATCGCTTTGTCCTTGTCGGTCATCGCCGCAACTTCCTTGAGGTACACTTTCCCCCGGGGGGTGGCAATGAAAAACACCTTCTTGCCGTCGTGCGCTGCGAATTGCTCGAACGGGGCAGGGCCGACGACCGCGTTGGGAATGCCTAAAGCGCGGGCCAGCAGCTGGACATGAGACACGACATTGCCTTCTCCCTGAGTCATGATGCCGGCCGCTGGATTGAGCTCGGCCGGGGTCTCTTGCAAAGCGACCACCTCATCGCGCAGATAATCGCCTTCTTTCGGGGCGACGCGCAGCGTGCCGATGGCAAGACCCGGATTCAACGCCCGCACCTGGCTGTCGTATTCGGCGCCGAACAGCCGATGTAGGATTCGCGCCTGGCCGGTGGCGTAGTCCTCGAGTTCGCGTACTACGCCGCCGAGCAGCAGCAAGGGTGAACCGCGGACGATGTCGTCGCCGATGTGCGCTACATCGGGCAGCAGATAGGTCCAGGGCGCCCAGATTTCGGCAAAGGCGGCCAGCGCGCTGTTGTGGGCCCATTCCACCACCCGTTCGAAATTTTTCAACCGATCGAGAAAGCTGGACCGTGACCAGGTGTCCTGCCCGAGCAGGCGGTCGATGTCGCCTGCGGCGGCTTGGCGCTCGCGTTCGGACAGCAGCCCCACACCGTAGGAGGCGTTCGTCAGGGCCTTCAACAAAACCAGCGCCTCCTCGACCGTTTTCGGGCCGCCTTCGTCCAGTAGTTGACCGCCCCGGCTCTGGATCACTGCGGCAGCGGTGACATTGAGGTCGATGAGCCGTCGGGCGTCGTTGGGTTTCAAGGTTTTCGCGGCAATGGAGCGGCGCGATTCCATCATCAGCTCGCCGAGGGCATCGATGGTCGAAACCGGACCGCTGCCCGTGGCCGGCAACAGAGCAGCGAGACGCTTGGCCAGGGTTTTGTCTTCGATCGCATTCAACTCGGGCTGCAGGGCGCTCTGGTCCAAAGCGGTCAGTTTGTCGATCTCCCGGGTCAGCTCGGTGATCTGTTTCCGCTCTTTGCTCCGGCTGTCGGGCAAGCGGTCGCGATAGGCCGTCAGCTTGGGTACCAGCGTTGCCGAAAGCTGGTTATGGGTGGCGTCGCGCAGCGGTTTGAATGGCGGGTCCGTGGATTGAATGCTGCTCGCCAGAGAACGGATTTTCTGGATCGCGCCCTGGTCGTTGCGGACGAAATAGCGCTTTTGCAGTTCGTAGGCGAGAAGATAGTCGCGGAAATCGTTGAAGTTCGGCGCCGACAGGAAACGCTCGAAAAACCGCGGCATGTCCCGCGCTTCGTATTCGGCCCCCATGAGCCCGCCGTAGGCCCGCAACTGGGCCAGCTGGTGCTCGGGGTGGGTATCGACGAAAAACTTCTCCAGGATATAGCCCCGCACCAGATTGTGATGATCGGCGATGCTGTCCCACTCAAAAAGGTCCGAGGAAAAAATATTGCCCAGATACAGTCCCTGCTTGGCCAGAGCTTGGCCCCGGGGCCCGCGGAATGCAGCGCAGAATCGGGTTTGGCCGCAGCTGTTGCTGATGCTGCCGTCCGCTTTCATGACCGGAGACTTCTCACCGTCGGTGCAGACGCAGTAATTTGGGGTGTAGGGGCCTTTCTCCTCGGCCTGAATGCGGGCGAAGTTCTTTTTCAGGATCTGTTTCTGGGCATCGGACAGCTCCGGGCCGCGGAGGGCATGGGCCGGCAGGGTTAGTCCCAGCAATATCGACAGACAGAAAAAAAGTTGGGCTGCCCGTGTTCGAGAGAAGCGGGTACGTTCGGTTTCAGGGGGGAGATTCATGAAGGATTGATTGGCGAAATGGTGCAGAATAGGAAACTGTGCGCAATTTATCAATCGATTTATCGGGGTGTCGGGCAATCGAGCAACGCAGGAATCCTTCCCTGCCGGACGATCCTGTTGAGGCCTGAAAACAAGTGGAGTAATCCAGGAACAGCTCGGTGCAATCGAAAAAATTGCGCGGAAAGCGGACGCGGATCACTAGGAGGCTGTCCGAGAATAGACTGATCTACTGCGGACAAGCCTGATTGAGCCAGATTTCCCGATCATTTTTGTTAAATAGGCCCGCTATTCGCCTCAAATGATCGAAAACTCTGACTCACTCAAGTCTTGCCCTCGCTACGATCGCTATTCTCGGACAGCCTCCTAGGCGGTGGAGAAATTCCAGGCCGGTGACGACCACGCAAGACCGCGCCGATACACCCCCAAATCCGCTCCCGGCGGTTTACAGCCAATAGACGAAGACGAACAGCATCAGCCAGACGACATCGACGAAATGCCAGTACCACGTCGCGGCCTCGAAGCCGAAATGGTTGTCGGGGGTGAAGTGCCCCGCGAAACATCGCATCAGGATGACGGTGAGGATGGTCGCGCCGATGGTGACATGCGCCCCATGGAAGCCCGTCAAGATGAAAAACAGGCTGCCGTAGCTGCCGGCATTGAGTGTCAGGCCATGTTCGGTGTAGGCAGCATAATACTCCATGCCCTGGCACGCGAGAAAAGTGGCGCCAAGCGAAATGGCCACGATCAAGCTGACGATCAACACGGCACGCTTGCCGTGGCGCAGTCCCCAATGCGCGATGGTAATGGCGACGCCGCTGGATAACAGCAGCAGTGTGTTCAATGCCGGTATGCCCCAGGTGTTGCCGAGTGAGCTGGGACCGGTGAATTCGCTGTTATCGGGGGTGCGCATCAACGGCCACTGATCCGTGAAATCGGGCCACAACAGGATGTGCGTGATCGGGTGAACGTCGCCGCCCAGTTCGGGGACACTCCACAGGCGGGTGTAGAACAGTGCGCCGAAAAAGCAGGCGAAAAAGAGCACTTCAGAGTAGATGAACCACGTCATTCCCCAGCGAAAAGAGTGATCGACCCAGTCGTTGTGGAGTCCGGTTCTATTCTCGTGGATCACCCTGCCGAACCATCCGATCATCATCATAATGACGATCGTGGCACCCAGAAAAAGGAGATAAGGCCCGTACCAGACGTGGTGAAGCCAGTGGGCGGCGCCGACGAAAAAAGTCAACAGGCCGGCGCATCCCAGCAACGGCCAGTAGGAAGGCTTGGGAACGTAGTATTTGCTGTGTGCGTGCGCCATGAGGACTCCTTAGCGTTGATCGCTCGTTGCCTGCTTCAGGCGGCAATGCATGCGGCGCTTCGTTTCGTTCGGAAGCCGCTGAAAACTGTGCGCCATTTCGTAAATGCCGCGGTTGAATTCCGTTGCTGTAAACCGTTCTTTCATCGCTCGATCTTCGGAGGTGTCTGAAAACTGTGATAGGGCGGCGGCGACGATAGGGTCCATTCCAGCCCCTCGGCGCCATCCCAGACTTGGGCACTCGCCTTTTTTCCCGATCGGATGGTGTGGATCACATTGTAGAGAAAGATCAGTTGGGCGAAGCCGAAGATAAAGGCGCCGACCGAGGCGATGGCGTTGAAGTCGCCGAACTGCAGGGCATAGTCGGGGATTCTTCGGGGCATTCCGGCCAAACCGAGAAAATGCATCGGGAAAAAGGTGACGTTGGTGGCGATGAAGGTCAGCCAGAAGTGCCATTGCCCCAACGTCTCATCGTACATTCGGCCGCACCACTTGGGCAGCCAGTAGTAGACGGCGCCGAGAAAAGCGAAGACGGCGCCGGGCACCAGGACGTAGTGAAAATGGGCGACGATGAAATAGCTGTCGTGATATTGATAATCGCTTGGAGCGATCGCCATCATGACGCCGGTGAAGCCGCCGAAGGTGAAGAGAAAGATAAACGCGACGGCGAACAGCATCGGGGTTTCGAAGCTCAACGAACCGCGATACATGGTGGCCACCCAGTTGAACACTTTGATTCCGGTCGGCACCGCGATCAGCATGGTGGCGTACATGAAATAGAGCTCGGCGCCGAGCGGCAGGCCGCTGGTGAACATATGGTGCGCCCAGACGAGCAGCGACAGAAAAGCGATGGCGCCGGTCGCGATCACCATGCGGCCGTAGCCGAACAGTTTTTTGCGGCTGAAGGTTGGGATGATCTGTGAGATGACGCCGAACGCCGGCAGGATCAGAACATACACTTCCGGATGGCCGAAAAACCAGAAGAGATGCTGATACAGCAGCGGATCGCCACCGCCCGCGGCGTCGAAAAAGGTGGTGCCGAAATTGCGGTCGGCCAGCAGCATGGTCACGGTCCCGGCCAGCACCGGCATGATGCAGAGCAGCAGGAAGGCGGTGACCAGCCAGGTCCAGACGAACATCGGCAGCTTCATCCAGGTCATGCCGGGGGCGCGCATGTTGATGATGGTGACGATGATGTTGATCGATCCGAGGATCGAAGAGATGCCCAGCATGTGCACCGAGAAGATCAGAAAATCGGTGCTCGGCGGGCCGAACGTCGTTGACAGCGGCGCATAGAGTGTCCAGCCGAAATTGGGGCCGCCGCCTTTCATGAAGATGGTGCTCGCCAGCAAGGTGATGGCGCAAGGCAATATCCAGAAGCTCATGTTGTTGAGCCGGGGCAGGGCCATATCGGGTGCGCCGATCATCATCGGAATCATCCAGTTGGCGAGTCCAATGCCGGCCGGCATCACCACGGCGAGCAGCATGATGAGGCCGTGCATGGTGATCAGGACGTTGTAAAAATCGGGGTCGATGACTTTCATCCCCGGCTGGAACAGCTCAGCGCGGATCACCAGCGCCATTGCACCGCCGACGAAAAACATCGTCAAGCTGAGACAGAGGTAGAGGGTGCCGATATCTTTGTGATTGGTGGTGAACAGCCAGTGCTTCAAAAAGCCCACCAGACCTCGCCGGCCGTTCCGGATGGGCTGTTCGGGTATCGCATCCTCTTGTGTCGGCATGGTCATGGTTGATTGTTGTCCTGCCTGGTTCGTTGTGTGCTGCGGCGCTCCCGAACCTGATCGGGCGTTATCAGATCGCCGGTGTCGTTGCCCCACGCATTGCGTTCGTAGGTGATGATCGCCGCCAGATCGGCGTCGTCGAGCTGCGGCCCATACGCCTGCATGGCGCTGCCGGGAACACCGTTCAGAACCAGGTCGATGTGCCGGCTGATCGGAGCACCGACCGTTACCGAGCTGGTGCTGAGCGCAGGATAGAGCGGCGGAATGCCGCTGCCGTTCTCCTGGTGGCAGGCGGCGCATTGACGATCGAACAGCGCTTTGCCTTTCGCCATCGCCGTTTCCATCGTCCATTGGGTGATGCGTGGAGCCGGATGGGCTTTCTCCTGTTGAGTGACCCATCGGGAAAACGTCTTCTCATCGACCGCTTTCACCACGATCGGCATGAAGGCATGACCAACCCCGCACAGTTCCGCGCACTGCCCGCGATAGGTGCCGGGTTTGTCGATGCGCGCCCAGGCCTGATAGATGAATCCCGGCACGGCGTCGCGTTTGATCCCCAGTTCCGGGACCCACCACGAGTGAATGACATCGGTGGACGTCACCACGAAGCGCACCTTTTTATTGACCGGCAGTACCAACGGGCGATCAACCTCCCGTAGATACCAGGCGTCTTTCTTCGCATCGCCGTGGATCTGATCGGGTGGGGTGGAGAGGTTGCTGTAGAATTCGATGCCTTGATCCAGATAGCTGTAGTGCCACTTCCACTGAGATCCGGTGATCTTGACGGTGAGGTCGGCGCCCGTGACATCATCCATATCCATCATCACCAGGGTGGCCGGAACCGCCATGCCGATCAGAATCAAAAAGGGGATCAGAGTCCAGATGTTTTCCAGCGTGAGGTTCTTTTCGAACGTTGCCGCCTTGGCGCCTTTTGAATGGCGGTGGCGAATGATCGTATAAATCAGAACGCCGTAAACGATCACGCCGATCACCGCTAGGATCCCGATGATGGTCATGTGCAGATCGTAGATGTCCCGGCTCATCGGAGTGACGCCTCGGGGCAGATTGATCTCCCAGTCGTCGGCCAGGGCTAGGGCGGCGGTCGGTATCATGATCGTGATGCAGGCCAGAGCCCGCCCCACGAATGCGAAGGCGCTCTTTTCCCTCTTCATCTCTTCCTGTTTCACCATAATGAATAGTCGCCGCCGCGCTGACTGTGCTGCACCATATATTTGACCGCCGCAATCACATCCAAACCGGTGCAGTGCGTGCAGCCTCCTTTGGCGGGCATGTTGCCTTTACCCTTCAGTGTATTGAGGATCAGAACGTCCATGTTGCTTCGAATCAGCGGCGCCCAACGCTGACGGTCGCCGAACTTCGGCGCCCCCAGCTTGCCTTCGGCATGGCAGACGCTGCAGTTTTCCTCGTAGACCTGTTTGCCGGTGGCGAGGCGGGTGGCGCGAGCCCGATCGGCCTTTGGCGGTTTGATCAACTCCTCCCACTGCGAATGCTGGAGCGAATGGTAGAGTATGTAGTGGACGGCAGCCTCGATATCATCGTCATCACAGTTGACGCATGCGCCTTTGACCGGCATTTTGTTGAAGCCATTGATGGCATGCCGATAAAGCGCCGGCAGACCGCGCAGTCCGAGGCGCTGCTCCCAGTCGGCTTGATTGCCGATGCGCGGCGCACCGGCATTGCCGTTCAGGTGACACATCACACAGACATTGGCGTAGACCTGCTCGCCGCGCTTGAGAGCGGGCTGTCCGGCAATGCGCCGGGGAACGCTGCGCGGCTGTTTGCTGACGACGCTCTTGAGATATTCGACGATCGCCAGCTGATCGACTTCGGTCAGGTAGCGCAAACTGTCGTGATTGACTTCGGCCATCGGACCTCGCACGGGACCGGCGCGGTTGATCAGTTCGCCGTCGATGAACACTTTCGCGACCTGATATCTCGATGCGGTTTCCAAGCCGAGCCGGGTGATGTCGGGCGCCCAGTAGCCTTCGATCAAAGAACCAGTCAGAAAATAGTCCTTTTTCTCGCCGCCGATGAGATTCATCGGCGTGTGGCACATGGTGCAGTGGCCCAGTCCATTGACCAGGTAAGCGCCGCGGTTCCAGGCTTCCGACCGGGTCGGGTCTTTTTTGAAGAACCCCTCGTCCGGATAGAAATAGAGACTTTTCCAACCGTATTGCAACACCCGCCAATTCATAATGATCGGCAATGTGTTGCCCCTGTTTTCGAGATTGACCGCCGGAACCGCCCGCAGATAGGCCCACAGATCTTTCAAATCCTGTTCGCTGACGCGGTTGAAATAGACATAGGGGAAAGCGGGGAAGGCATTCGATCCGTCGGCGAGGATGCCGTCGTGCATCGCGCGGATGAAATCGGCCTCGCCCCAGCTGCCGATGCCGGTGGCTTTGTCCGGCGTTATATTGGGCGTGTAGAATGTGCCGAACGGCGTCGGGATCGGCAATCCTCCGGCAAATGCGGCAGTGCCCCCTGAAGGGTTGCTGTGACAGGCAATGCAATCCCCGATTTTCGCCAGATATTCTCCTCGCCTGATCGCCTCAGCGTCTCGTGCGCTGCTGTAATCGATAGGGGGGTAGACGGGATAGACCCCGAGAATATCAGCCTTCGACGTGATGGGGTGGAGCGCATGCGCCGCCGGAACCCAAGCCGCGGCCCAGCCGATGAGCGCCAGCTGGAGAAAAAGCAGGCCTTTCGTCGCTTGTTTGATGCGTGCCTGCGCGAACTGAGCGCTGCAGGGACTGAAAAGACCGGCATTCATTGACCATCGTCTCCCGTCGACTATGACACCTGTGCTTCACCGGCCATTCGCGATCGTATGGCTGCGGAGAAGCAGTGTGCACCGCCATGCTACCGAACAACTCGATAGGCGTCAACATCGGGTTGAACACATCGGGTTGAACACGGTCATTCTCAACGCCGAAAAGATCGGAGAGCGACAGCGATGGAGCCAGCGGAACAGGAAAGTCAACTCCGTCTCAGTCGATCAACACTGCGTCACAATGCTCGCAGCGGCTGATCGATGCGTGCAGCTGAGGCAGGCTGGTAATACGAATATGTCTTCGATTGACGTTCAGAACCCCTTCCTGCTCGAAACGTGCCAGGATACGGCTGAGTGTTGCCGGCGCGAGGCCCAGATAATTGGCCAGATCGCTTCTCGGCATGCAGAGGTTGAATTCGGTCCCTGAAAATCCGCGTGCCTTCATGCGGGCTGACACGTCGAGCAGAAAAATGGCGGCTCGCTCTTCTGCGCTTTTTTGACCCATGACAAGGAGCAACTCATGATCGTCCGCCAGGATTTTAGCGGCCTCCATCATCACCTCATGCTGGAGGTGCGGGATGTTCGCACAAAGCTGGTCGAAGTGTTCATAGCTCAGCGCACAGACACTGGTCGTGTCAAGGGCGATTGCCGATGAAGTGTGGCGCCGGTGCTCCAACGCATCGAGACCGAGTAGTTCTCCGGGCAGGTGAAAGCCGATGATCTGCTCAGTGCCGTCGGCGGCTGTGATCAGACTTTTCGCCGAGCCGGATTTGACGATATAGAGGAAACGGAGCGGTGCACCTTGTTCGTAGAGATGCTCGCCGGGCTCGAATGTCCTGGCATGTTCAACGGCCCCTTCCAGTTGTATGGTTTCCGCTTGTGTGAGGCCCTTGGGTAAACAGAGTTTCTTGAGGTTGCAATGAGAGCAGGCGACGGTCCGGGATGCCTCGTTTTTGACGCTGGCTGGAGTACTCAAACGATGATTCCTTTGTTGATTTGATGATCAATGCATCACTGCGTCTGCAAACGATAGGGCAGCGGGCGCAGTGTCATGGGTTCGCCATCCGGTGAGTCGATTCGTAGGTCGCCTGATTCGGCCGACGCCGTCTGCAGAACGGCCAGGAAATGATATTGATCGGCCGCGCAGCACGCAGCCATGACGATGGTGCCGACACGTTGTTCGTCGGCGGCTTTCGCATCAAAAACCGGATCGCCGGGATTCGGCGTCTGCCCGCTCGTGCCGGACCCGAGATACATGCGGCGCTTCAATTTGCCGAGGTAATGCATGCGTGCAACCACTTCCTGCCCGGTATAACAGCCCTTGTCGAAGCTGATGCCGTCAAGCAGATCCAGATTGATCATTTGCGGGACGAAGGCTTCGCTGGTGGCTTGCGCAATCACCGGGATGCCGTCCGCTATGTCGTGACACATCCAGAGCCCGGAATCGTGTTCACTGAACTGTTTTTCGTCGGCCATCTGTTCCCAGAGCGTCACCGCCCTGGCTGTGGATGCCAGAACGAGGAACCGTTCGTCGGCTGAGCGCATTCTGATCGTGATCCAATCGGCCTGCCGGGCGACTGACTGAATGGCATCGCAAAGCTCGATCTCCTGTTCCGCCGGCAGCGGTGCCGGTTGCTGGCCAGACAGCCCGACGACACACCACTGGTCGCTGACATCCTCCAGTCTGACGTCCGAACGCAGCACGTAGCGCTGCAGCCTTTGCCGGACCGGTTCGAGCAACTCCGCCGGCAGCAGCAGAAGATAGCCGGAGCCTGATGTCTTCAGTATCGTAAAGGTGGTGATGACACGGCCTTTCGGGTTGCACAACGCGCCCAGGCTGCTGCGCTGTTCCGTGAGAATCGAAACATCACAGGTTGCCTGCCCCTGCAAAAATGTTTCTGAATCGCGCCCCGACACGAACAGGAGGCCGAGATGTGTGATATCATAAATCACCGATCGAGTTCGTTCGTCGGCGAACACGCTCGTATCACCCTTGTCTGAGGACGCCTTGCGGTTGGCAAGGTATTGGTGCCAAGCCTGATTCATCGAAGCCTCTGGGATTCTCTTCTAGTTATTTCCTTCGAAAGTATAATACCCCACCGATTCCAACAAGTGAATGACTAACTGGATGAGCGACGCCGAGCAGAATAAATATCCTGAAATGACGGAAGGATCTGCGCAAAAAAAAGATGCTGACAATCGTCGACAAAGAGAGATAGGGGGCCGTAAAGGGCCCGAGCCGACGCGTTACGGCGATTGGGAAAAGAACGGCCGCTGCATCGATTTTTGATTTGCCGCGCTGTTAGGAGGCTTTCCGAGAATAGACTGATCTACTGCGGCCAAGTCTGATTGGCCAGATTTCCCGATCATTTTTGTTTAAATAGGCCCACTATTCGCCGCAAATGATCGACAAATCTGACTCAATCAATTTCGCCCTCGCTACGATCGCCATTCTCGGACAGCCTCCTAGCTTCTGTCCGGCGCTGACAATCCCGTGAACCCACTCCAATCGAACAACACCATCCAAGAGGATAAGGACGCAACGATGGCAACGAGCAATCGCCCTCTTTCGCCCCATTTGCAGGTTTACCGGCTGCCGTTGACCGGCGTCATTTCGATCTGTCACCGGATGACCGGCGTCATTCTAGCCGTCGGCGTAGTTTTTTTCGTTGGCCTCCTTTCGGCTGTAGCGAGTGGGCCGGATTCATTCGCGCCGATTCAGGCGTTTCTGGATTCATTGTTTGGAAGGGTCGTGCTGTTTTTGTGGAGTTACACGCTTTTTTTTCACCTGTGTCACGGCATCCGGCATCTGCTATGGGATACAGGCCATGGATTCGATAAAGAGACCATGGACAAGCTCGCTCTTTTGGAACTCGTGGCCTCTGTCGGCATCACCCTGCTCGTATGGAGCAGCCGCTGGATCTTCGGAGGTTGAATTCATGGCTTTCAGAACACCCCTGGCGAAGGCGCGCGGTCTGGGCTCTGCAAAAGCAGGGTTTCATCACTGGTGGCTGCAACGGGTGACCGCGGTCGCTTTGATTCCTTTGACGGTCTGGTTCGGTTTTGGCATCGCAGTGCTACCGGGCGCCGGTTATTCCGACGTCGTTGCCTGGATCGGCGCACCGCTGAACACCGTTCTTCTTATTTCATTGATCATTGCGACCTGCTATCACGCCGCGCTCGGCTTGCAGGTCGTCGTCGAAGATTATGTGCACACCGAGTGGGTGAAAATTGCGACCATCATGGCGATGAATCTGTTCTTCATATTGATTTCCCTGGCGGCTCTTTATGCCACCCTGCGGATCGCTTTGGTCGGATAAACCTATATGGCGCACGCATACGATATTACTGAACACAGTTACGATACCTTGGTCGTCGGCGCCGGCGGCGCCGGCCTGCGCGCAACCTTCGGCATGGTGGAGCGGGGGCTGAAAACAGCCTGCCTGACCAAGGTGTTTCCGACCCGCAGCCATACCGTCGCGGCTCAGGGCGGCATCAGTGCCGCATTGGGCAACGTGGGAGAGGACGACTGGCGCTGGCATATGTACGATACCATCAAGGGTTCGGACTGGCTGGGCGATCAGGATGCGATCGAGTACATGTGTCGCGAGGCGGTTCCTGCCGTCATCGAGCTGGAACATTACGGCGTGCCTTTTTCCAGAACCGAGCAAGGAACGATTTATCAGCGCCCGTTCGGCGGCATGACGACCCATTTCGGTGAAGGCACCGCTCATCGCACTTGTGCGGCGGCTGATCTGACCGGCCATGCGATCCTGCATACGCTTTATCAGCAATCCTTGAAGCACGGCGCCGAGTTTTTCATCGAGTACATTGTGCTCGACCTGATCATGGATGAAGGGGAGTGCCGCGGCGTTCTGGCCTGGAAGCTCGACGATGGATCGCTGCATCTGTTCCGGGCGCACATGACCGTACTCGCCACCGGCGGCTACGGGCGTGCCTATTTCTCCTGTACCTCGGCTCACACCTGCACCGGGGACGGCAATGCGATGGTGCTGCGTGCCGGGCTGCCGCTGCAGGACATGGAATTCGTGCAGTTTCATCCGACCGGTATCTATGGCGCCGGCTGCCTGATTACCGAAGGCGCGCGCGGCGAAGGCGGCTTCTTGACCAACTCCGAGGGCGAGCGTTTTATGGAACGCTATGCACCGCATGCGAAGGATCTTGCTTCCCGCGACGTGGTGAGCCGGGCGATCACGATCGAGATTCGCGAAGGGCGGGGAACCGGGCCGGACAAAGACTATGCGCTGCTGCATCTGGAGCACCTCGATCCGGAAGTGCTGCATGAACGGTTGCCGGGGATCAGTGAAACAGCGAAAATTTTCGCCGGGGTCGATGTCACCAAGGCCCCGATTCCGGTGCTGCCGACGGTTCATTACAATATGGGCGGCATACCCACTAATTACAAAGGGGAAGTGGTCACCCTGAAAGAGGGCGGTCCCGACACAGTCGTGCCCGGGCTGATGGCGATCGGGGAGGCGGCCTGCGTCTCGGTCCATGGCGCCAATCGTCTCGGTTCCAACTCGCTGCTCGATATCGTCGTTTTCGGACGCGCGGCCGCCATGCGCTGCGCCGAATTGATCAAGCCGCGCACATCCCACAAACCGCTCCGCCAAACCGCCTGTGATGAGGCGTTGAACCGGTTCGACCGCGTCCGCTATGCCGACGGCGATCGTAAAACTGCCGATGTGCGTTTGGATATGCAGAAAACGATGCAGAGCCACGCAGCGGTGTTCAGGACCGGCGACGTGCTCGACGAAGGCGTCGAACGGCTGCGAGAGATTCAGGCGTCGTTCATGGACGTCTGCATCAGCGACCGTTCGCTGATCTGGAATACCGATCTGGTGGAAACATTGGAACTCGACAACCTGCTGAGCCAGGCGCTGGTCACCATCAGTGCGGCGGCAAACCGCACAGAAAGCAGGGGCGGACATGCCCGCGAGGATTTTCCCGATCGCGACGATCAGAATTGGCTGAAACACACCCTGATCTGGCATGGTGGACAAGGCGAAGTGTCGATCGATTACCGGCCGGTGCATCTGTATACAATGACAGATGAAGTCGAGGCGGTACCGCCGAAAGCCCGGGTCTATTGAGGTAAAAGATGGTTGAATTCACCCTTCCCAAAAACTCGGTTGTTCAATCCGGAAAATCCTATCCCGCTCCTGGCGGGGCAGCGCGTGTCAAACGCTTCGAAATATACCGCTTCGATCCGGACCTGGATGAAAATCCACGCATCGATGTCTATGAAGTGGATCTCGATGCCTGCGGTCCCATGATCCTCGACGCTTTGATCAAGATCAAGAACGAGATCGATACCACGCTCACCTTCAGGCGTTCCTGCCGGGAAGGGGTCTGCGGTTCCTGTGCGATGACCATCAACGGCCGCAACACGCTGGCATGTACCAAAGCGATCGACGACTACAAGAAAACCATCAAGATCTATCCGCTGCCGCATATGAGCGTCATCAAGGATCTGGTGCCCGACATGACCCATTTCTACGCTCAGTATGCCTCCATCAAGCCATGGATCGAAACGCAAAGCCCACCGCCCGCGGACCGGGAGCAGCTGCAGAGCCCGGAAGAGCGGGCCGAACTGGACGGTCTGTACGAGTGCATTCTTTGTGCCTGCTGCTCGACGTCGTGTCCGAGCTACTGGTGGAACAGCGATCGCTATCTTGGGCCGGCAACGCTGCTGCAGGCCTATCGCTGGATTGCCGACAGCCGCGACGAGAATACCGGTGAACGGCTCGATGAACTGGAGGATCCCTTCAAACTTTATCGCTGCCACACCATCATGAACTGCACCGATACCTGCCCGAAGGGGCTGAATCCAGCCAAGGCGATCGCCGAGATCAAGAAGCGGCTGGTCGAACGGCAATAACGTTCGTGCGCACGCGCTCAGAACTTCGCTGGCGCTGCCGACGCGGAGCGCTGGAACTGGATCTGTTGTTGAGCCGGTATCTGGATCAGCGGTTCGATCAGGCTTCCGAAGAGGAACGGTCGGCGTTCGAACGGTTATTGACCTTGCCGGACCCGGAAATTTTGCGCTACCTGATGGGGCAGGACCACCCGAAGGATGACGCCGTGGCCGATCTTGTCAACACCATCCGTTCGATCCCTGCGGTTCACCCTTGAACGCTCGCGCGCCTTTCTGGCTGCGATTGTTTTCGTTCATGCGCTGGCGGCCGCCGCCAGCTTCAGCAACGCGCTGCCGCTGTGGGCGCAGATGCTGCTGTTCAGCTCTGTTGCGCTGAGCTTGATTATCATCCTGAAGAGATACATTTTTTGCGATCCGGCAGACGCGATAGAGGTCGCATGGAGGCAGGACGACGGTTGGCGGCTCCGCTACGGTGCCCGGGACGCTGTGCCGGTTCGGCTGTTGGGAACGAGTGTGGCGACCACCATGGTGACAATCCTGCATTTCAAGACGGAGCAAGGGAAGCGGCATGAGGTCGTTGTGTTCCGCGACGTGTTGGATGCAGAGCGTTATCGGTTGCTGCGGGTGATTTTGAGAACAGTGGCGACGTAACGGCTTCGCCCTTCGTTTTCTCAAACGGAATGGCAACGAATTTAGTATGTTTTTTAAATTAATAAAAAAGCTACAATTTCTGGCTTGACTTGGCCGACCAGTCAACGATAATATCCCCATGGCTAGAATAAGGGATGCAAAAGAACGATTGTTGTCCAGTGCGCTGAAACTTTTTTCCGAGCGAAGTTACGCCAACGTTAGTGTGCAGGAGTTGTGCGAACATGCCGGCGTCAAAAAGGGCAGCTTCTATTATTTTCTTCAAGTCCAAACAGGATCTGATGTTGGCAGCGCTGGGGCATCAATCCCAGGCGATTGACAGGATGATTCTGACGCCCGCATTGTGCTCGAATCTTCCGCCACTTGAGCGCAGCTATAATTTATCGATATATTCTTGATCAAACATGCGAATGATTATGTCCTCGTGCAAAGTTCTACCAACAATGCGGTTTGAAAATTCCTAGATTTCAGGCACGCTTGGTACTCGGAAGAAAAAGTGGGTGCGCGCAACTGCCTCCAGTTGACAAAAAAAGACGTTGTAACCTATGTTTTCTAACGGGATAACACTACATTGACGCATGATATACAGAAACC
>DEII01000214.1:17335-17613 GCA_002352385.1 Methylococcaceae bacterium UBA2778
CCGGATAACTCCCGTTGGAAGCCGTACCCACTCACATTGCCAATCAAAATGTCCACCGTGACCTAAGATCGAATGACCGCTTCACGCCCTGAGATCGTCGATATCGGAAATGACCGCTTTTGACCGTGAGCAGTAGATTCGGCAGCCTTTCGCCACGGGCTCTCAGCTGTCGCTCAAACCAACGAATGGCGTCTGTTGCTCGATTGGTGGATTTCCCGGTAACGCAGACCAGCGCACTGGTGAGGTACATTAGTGCGTCGGGTAGCCGGGTGACGTTA
>DEII01000178.1:0-41155 GCA_002352385.1 Methylococcaceae bacterium UBA2778
ACCGGCGCTTGATCGGCTGAGACGGCTTCATCACCCATAGGCAACCCGGCGCGGGCCGTCACGGCTCCGCGTAACGGGGCGTTCGGCGCCAGAACACCATGATAACGATGTCGATGCTTGCGCGGCGGTGGTATCAGCACAGCGAGCTTAACCAGAAGCTCCTGGGGCGTGCGATAAAGAACAGTTGGCCCATCAAGGCCTGGGAATGATGAAGACCATCCGTGGTCTTCGCCCTGCGGGCGCGCTGCGCACATCCAATTTCGCTCCAGGCGAAATTGTGGGGAGACGGTAAACCAGCTGCTGATACTTCTCGATCCACTGCAGCCGCTCGCAGAATGAAACGGCGAACGGAACGCTTCCCGGTTCAACGATGCGTGATGGAGACCGCCGCTATCCATCCGGCGATCGATCGATCGATCACGGTGACGCCGCCCATATAAGGCAGCAGCACCTCCGGCACCGTAATATTGCCGTTTTCGTCCTGATAATTCTCCATCACCGCGATCAACGCGCGCCCGGCAGCGACGCCCGACCCGTTGAGAGTATGGACCAGTTCGGGTTTCCCAGTCTCGGGGTTGCGCCATCGCGCCTTCAAGCGCCGCGCCTGGAAATCGCGAAAGTTGCTGCAGGATGAAATTTCACGGTACGCCTGCTGCCCGGGCAGCCAGACCTCCAGATCGTAGGTCTTTGCCGAAGAGAAACCGGTGTCGCCGGCGCACAGCAGCACCCGCCGAAACGGCAGCTTCAACCTTTTCAAAACCTCCTCCGCATGTCCGGTCAGCGCTTCCAGCGCATCCGCCGACGCCTCCTGCTTGACGATCTGTACCAGTTCGACTTTCTCGAACTGATGCTGACGGATCATACCGCGGACATCCTTGCCGTAGGAGCCGGCCTCGCTGCGAAAACAGGGCGTGTGCGCCACATAACGCAATGGCAGGGAATCCGTTTCGATGATTTCCCCTCTAACAAGATTCGTGACCGGCACCTCTGCGGTCGGGATCAGATAAAACGGCGGATCGTTTTGGACGGCGAACAGATCTTCCTCGAATTTCGGCAGCTGCCCCGTTCCCCGCAGACTCTCGGCATTGACCATGAAAGGAACATAGGTTTCGAGATAGCCATGTTCCGCTAAGTGAAGATCCAGCATGAATTGAATCAAGGCGCGCTGCAGCCGCGCGATTGGGCCGTTCAGGGTGACGAAGCGGGAACCCGCTATCTTGGCGGCCGCCTCGAAATTCATACCACCCAACGGGACCCCGAGATCGACATGGTCTTTCGGTGTGAAGCTCCATTCAGGAATTTCACCCCAGCGGCTGATCTCCAGGTTGTCGGCTTCGCTCCTACCGGAAGGAACATCGTCATCCAACAAGTTGGGAATATCGAGCATGAACGCTTCCAGCTCGGCCTGGATTTCGGACAGCCGGGTTTCAGCCTCCTTGAGCCGGTCACCCAAATCCTGCACTTCATCCAACAGCGGTTGGATATCTTCCCCCATGGCTTTGGCTTTGCCGATGGCTTTGGAGCGCCTGTTGCGTTCATTCTGCAACGACTGGGTCTCTACCTGCACCGCCTTGCGTTGACTGTCGAGATCACGGAATCGGCTGCTGTCCAGCGTCACCGAACGGCGCGCGAGCTGTTTTTCGACCTGGTCCAGGTGGTTGCGCAAAAGATGAGGATCGAGCATGACAGGCTATGGTACCTCCCTGGTGTTAATCGTGCAGATGACTGACCGCCGGCCAGCTGATGATATGCTTCAATTCAAGCTTTTCTCTAAGAGCGTGAATCACATGCTCGGCACGCTCCGGCTCATCGAAAAATTCGATGATCAGAGGCAGATCCAGCGACAGCGTCAACAGCGAGGAGGTGTGTATCTCCCCCGACTCCCCATAACCTTCGATGCCCCGAATCACCGTCACACCAGGGACCTTCTCCTGATCATGCAGGATTTTGAGCACCTCGTCGGTGTGATCCTTGCCTTCGAGCATGTAGATTCGGACGACAGTGATTTGCTGACTCATAGCTGTTTACCAAGGAAAGAACCGGCGGCAAAAGAAAAAAAGCAGAGCATCGCATTGCCGGCAAACACGCTCAACAACGTGATCATCTCCGACTTGAACGTATGCCCTTCCTCGATGAGATACAAAATGAGATAGAGACTGGAAAAGGTGATAAACGCACCGAACACAACCACCATGACAGCAGCGCGGTGTTCCAGAACCATGCTGACGCGATCGCCGATGAATGCGTAGATCACACCGATCAAAAACGCAACCGTTATGTTCACCAGTATGATCGCATAGGGGAAGACCCACCCTGACCATCGAAGGACTCCGCCTGAAAACAAGAACAGGGTTCTGCCCAACAGCAAACCAACCCATACCGCCAACAGGCACGCGAGAACGCTGCCGAGCACATTCAAGCCGGCCTTGAGCCAGCTGCCCTGTTCGATAAGATAGAGCGTTTCCAGAGAAAAGGTCGAAAACGTGGTGAAGGATCCGAGCAGGCCTATAAGTATTGCGGATCGGTATTCCACCGTGATCGCCACCCGTTGGAGCACCAGCGCCTCGGTGAGCAAACCGATCAACAGCGAGCCAAGCACATTCACGCTCAGCGTGCCGTAAGGAAACCCACGGCCCAGCCAGGCATAGACGCCGGTGGAGACGAAAAAGCGCAACAGCGCCCCTACTGCGCCGCCTACGGCGATGGCGAGTATCTGATTCATTGTTCTTTTGTTTCGTAGATCGCGGCCAACGCAACCAACCGGAAATGAGTCATTTTAGACCGAGTCCAGCCGCTTGCGCCAGAAAGCCAAGGCGCGCTGGCAGAGGGGGGTCTCTTTTGCGCCGGCTGATTCATTTAACCATCGACAGGCCTTGCGGCTCCGGATTCATCACCACGCCCTTTTCCGTGACGATGGCATCGATCAGCTCGGAGGGCGTAACGTCGAATACCGGATTCCAGGCGTCGATCCCTTCTCCGCCATCCTGATAATACGGCATCAGCAACTCGTTCGGGCTTCTTTCTTCGATTTCGATCGCCTCTCCGGTATCGATCTGCCAGTCGATCGTCGATGTCGGAGCGACGACCATCATTTTGACCCCGTGCCGCCGTGCCAAAAGAGCCAGCGCATAGGTACCGATTTTGTTGGCGGTATCGCCATTGGCGGCGATCCGGTCCGCGCCGACGACAACCCACTGCACCGCTCCGCTTCGCATCAGCCAGCCGGCGGCGGAATCGGCGATCAGCGTTGCCGGAATCTTGTCCTGCTGCAGTTCCCACAGCGTCAGCCGCGCGCCCTGCAGCCACGGCCGCGTCTCGGTCGCAAAGATTTTCCCACCACCCCGGCGGCAGTACGCGCTCCGGATCACACCCAGTGCCGTTCCATACCCGCCCGTGGCCAGCGAACCGGCGTTGCAATGGGTCAGCAGCCCTTTTGAGCCGCCGATCAGCCGGGCGCCGGACTCGCCCATCCGCCGGTTGGCAGCAATATCATCTTCATGCCATTGCAAGGCCAATTGCAGCAGCTGCGGAACCGGATCGCCGTTCACTGCCTGGAAATGCGCCCGCATCCGCTCCAGCGCCCAAAAGAGATTGACTGCCGTCGGTCTCGAAGCGGCCAGTGTCTGCAGATCCTGTTCGATCAAAGTCCGCCACTGCTGGAGATTCTCCTGATAGCGGCGCCGAACAGCCAACACCACGCCATAGGCTGCCGCAATTCCGATCGCCGGTGCACCGCGTACGCGCATACTGCGAATCGCCTCGGCGACCCCTTCAGCCGTCTCGAACCGTTCATACCCGACCCGTTCCGGCAGTTTTCTCTGATCGAGCAGGTACAAGGCATCGTCGCGCCACTGCATGGCCCGGACCGTATCATGTTCACTCATCATTCTCTTTGACATCCTGACATCTTGCGCACTCCCACGCAAACGCGTGAGAACGGGGGAAATACGCTGCAACCCAACCACCCCTCATGAAACCCGACGGCCAAAGTCGGTTATAATAACCGATTCGAACCGATATCGAAAAACACGCGATTTCGACCATCAATGAACATCGACACACTCATCGCCGCGCGCTGGATCATTCCGGTTGAGCCGGGCGATCGGATCTGGGAGCAATATGCGCTGGCCATGTCTGCGGGAAAGATCGTGGATATACTGCCACAACGCGAAGCGAATGAGAAATATCGAGCCGCTGAGATCGTTGATCTTGATCAGCATGCGCTGATTCCGGGGTTCATCAACGCCCACACTCATGCTGCGATGTCGCTCATGCGCGGCTTTGCCGATGACCTCCCATTGATGGAGTGGCTGCATCGCTACATCTGGCCGCTGGAACGGCAATGGATGGGCGAAGCATTCGTCCGGGATGGAACCGAACTGGCAATCGCGGAGATGATCCGCGGCGGCGTCACTTGCTTCAACGATATGTATTTTTTCCCGGAAATCGCTGCGAAGCAAGTGGTGCACGCCGGGATACGGGCCTGCATCGGATTGATCGTCGTCGATTTTCCCAGCGCCTGGGCCGACAATGCGAACGCATACATCGACAAAGGGCTGGCTCTGCACGAAACCTTGAGCGAGCAACCGCTGATCCGAACCGTGTTTGCACCGCACGCCCCCTACTCCGTCTCCGACGATGCACTGCTGCGGTTGCGCGACCTGGCAGGCGAGCGCGGACTGCCGGTTCATATGCACGTTCATGAAACCCGCGACGAAGTCGATCAGGGTCTGGAACGGTATCAGATGCGCCCGCTCCGGCGCTTGCAGCAACTCGGCCTGCTAGAACCATCGTTCACCGCTTTTCATATGACCCAAATGATCGACGAGGAAATCGAAAACCTTGCGGAAGTCGGCTGCAGCGTGGTGCACTGCCCGGAATCGAATTTGAAGCTGGCCAGCGGGTTTTGTCCGGTCGCGAAGCTGCTGGATGCCGGCATCAACGTTGCCCTGGGGACCGACAGCGCCGCCAGCAACAATGATCTCGACATGCTCGGCGAGATGAAAACGGCTGCCCTGCTGGCCAAGGGGGTGGCCGGTAATGCGGCAGTCGTTCCCGCACACACCGCCTTGCGCATGGCGACTTTGAACGGCGCCAAAGCACTGGGGATCGATGTCGAAACGGGCTCGCTGACAATCGGAAAATCCGCGGACATCACCGCGATTCGTCTCGATACACTTGAAACGCAACCCCTCTTCGAACCGGTTTCGCAGATTGTCTACGCCGCCAATCGCAATCAGGTCAGCGATGTGTGGGTGGCCGGCCGGCAGCTGTTGAAATCCCGCGAGCTGACGACTCTGGACCAGGCCGCCATTCAAGAAAAGACAACCGTCTGGAGCGCCAGGCTCAGGAACACCAAACAGGATACTGCAGCATGAGCACAACTGAAAACGTCCATCGCCATGAGATCGAAAAATTCGGCTCGCTGGCCGAGCGCTGGTGGGACACCACCGGTGAATTCAAAACGCTGCATGCGGTCAATCCGCTGCGCATCCGTTTCATCCAAAAGTACACGCCAATCGACGGTCAGCGCATCGTCGACGTGGGCTGCGGCGGCGGCATACTGAGTGAAGGACTGGCCAAACGCGGCACCGATGTACTGGGCATCGATCTGAGCGAGGATCTGATCGAGATCGCCGATCTGCACAGCCTCGAATCGCGTGTTGCGGTAAAATACGAGAAGATCAGCGTGGAAGCGCTCGCCGAGCGGGAACCGGACAGTTTCGACTGCGTCACCTGCATGGAGATGCTGGAGCATGTCCCCTCGCCCGCCTCGGTGATCGATGCTTGCGCCCGGCTGGTCAAGCCTGGCGGCAAGGTCTTCTTCTCGACGCTGAACCGTAATGTCAAAGCGTGGCTGCTGGCGATCGCCGGTGCGGAATATCTGTTGAGAATGATCCCGAAAGGCACTCACGACTACAAAGCGTTTATCCGTCCTTCCGAGCTGACGCGCTGGTGCCGTCAGGTCGATCTGGAACTTCAGGAGATGATCGGCATCGAATACAACCCGCTGAGTCGGCGCTTTTATCTGGGCGATGATATCTCGGTCAACTATATCGCCGCCTTCGAACGGCCCGACGAGTAGGGCCCCGTGACACACCCAGCGCCAACGCCGGTACTGCACGACCGGGTCATCCTGATCACCGGCGCCGCCGGCTGTCTCGGCGGGGTTGCCGCCAGAGCCTGTGCCGCACAGGGGGCAACCGTCATCCTGCTCGATAAAACCATTCCCGGCCTGGAGCGCATCTACGATGCCATCGTGGCTTCGGCAGCGCCGGAACCCGCTATCTATCCACTCGACTTGGCCGGCGCCAACGAGCAGCACTACCGGGAATTGGCCGCGGTCATCGAGCAGCAGTTCGGTGTTTTGCATGGCCTGCTGCACAACGCCGCCGTGTTGGGACCGCTCAGCCCGATCGTCCATTGCAATGCGGCGGATTGGAACCACATCATCGACACCAATCTCAATGCACCCTACCTGCTCACGCGTGCCCTGTTGCCGGTGATGGAAAAAGCCGCTGATGCCTCCATCGTCTTTACATCCGATTCGGCGGCCCGTTCCGGGCGTGCCTTTTGGGGTGCCTACGGTGTATCCAAGATCGCTGTGGAAGGGCTGGCACGGATATTGGCCGATGAGCTCGAATCGAAAGGCGCTGTCCGGGTCAATACGCTAATTCCGGGTGTGATCGATTCCCCGATGCGCAGACAGGCCTTTCCCGGGGAAAACCCGGACCAACGCAGACCTCCGGCATCGCTCGAAGAGCTTTATGTTTTTCTATTCGGCCCGGCAAGCACTACCCGCACCGGTGAGGTCTTCGAAGCGGAACAATTCAACAGGTGAATGATATTATGTACGGATCGGAAAGCATCGTTTTAACCCGTGACGTGGAAGCCGTTACGATTCCCGACGGAACTCGCCAAACCCTGCCCAAAGGAGAGATCGTCACCTTGACACAGGATCAGGGCGGCAACTTCACCGTCGCCACGGAACGGGGTTATCTGGCGCGCATCGCAGGCGCGGATGCGGACGCATTGGGAAAAGAGCCGGTCATGATCAGCAATCTGGTTTCGAGCGCCGATGCGGAATCGGTCGAGCGCAACGTCTGGGAGTTTCTGAAAACCGTCTACGATCCTGAAATCCCGGTCAATATCGTCGAGCTGGGCCTGGTCTATCACTGCACCGTGACCCCTGTTGCGGACGATCAGAACGATGTCGAGATCATTATGACATTGACCGCTCCGGGCTGCGGCATGGGGCCGATTCTGCAAGGCGATGTGGAGGCGGGCGTCAAAAAGCTGCCCGGCGTGCGCAACGTCCGGGTCGAGGTGGTCTTCGATCCACCCTGGTCAAGAGAAATGATGTCGGAAGCGGCGCAGGTTCAGCTTGGGATGATCTAGGAGGCTGTGCGTACCCTACGGCCGGGACAGGACTATTGTTTTCGCCGCGGTCTTGACCGTTTCTTGGGCTTGAGCTGCTGCGGTGGTTTTCGATCTTCCTTCATCCCGACCGCCGCCATGAGGCCGTTCAGCTCTGTTCTGTCCAGCTCATGAAAGGTCCTGGCCTTCAACTTTGGAGGCAGTATGACAGGGCCATAGCGAATGCGTATCAACCGGCTTACCATAACACCCTGTGATTGCCATAAACGCCGCACAAGCCGGTGCCGCCCCTCCTTGACGGTGACGCGAAACCAGCGGTTGGCCCCTTCCCCACCGGCCTCTTCAAGCGTTTTGAAGCGGGCGGGTCCATCCTCCAGTTCGACTCCCTGTTTCAGGCACTCCATCACCGCATCGTCGATCCTGCCCAGCACGCGGACAGCATACTCCCTGTCAACTTCCTGCGACGGGTGCATCAGGCGATTTGCCAGTTCCCCGTTGGTGGTGACTAGCAACAGGCCTTGCGTATTGATATCCAACCGCCCCACCGCAATCCAGCGCCCTACCTTTAACTTCGGCAATTGCGTGAATATCACCGGCCTGCCCTGCAGGTCCCGCCGCGCAACCACTTCGCCCGATGGTTTATAGTAGATCAGAACACGGGTCGGGACGTCGATGCGTTTAGCGAGGTTGACAACCCGGCCATCCAATTGCAAAACGCCATCACAGGCCAGACGGTCCCCCAAGTGTGCCAGCTTGCCATTGACGTTGACCCTGCCGTCCTTGATCCACTGCTCAATTTGGCGGCGGGAGCCCAGACCGGCATGCGCAAGCACCTTTTGTATGCGCTCGCCATCGTAGCACAAGGGAATCCGGCTTTTTTTAACGGGCTGCTTAGCCCGTTTAGGATGGGATTTCATCGTTCTGCTCGCCGGGCCCGGCCGCATCCATCGGCGCCTGCATCAACTCGGCAACGTCCTCCACCTCGCTGATGGAGGGCAGCGGCGGCAATTCGTCGAGGCTTTTTAGGTTGAAATAATCGAGAAACTGCCTGGTGGTCGCATAGACAGCGGGCCTTCCCGGGACCTCTTTGTGACCGACAACCCGAACCCATTCGCGATCAAGCAGCGTTCGGATGATATTCGTGCTCACGCTGACACCACGGATCTGTTCGATGTCGCCCCGTGTCAACGGTTGTTGATAAGCGATGATGGCCAGGGTTTCCAACAACGCTCTGGAGAATTTCGGGGGCCTCTCTTCGAACAGCTTCGAAACCCAAGGCGAGAGCTCCTCCCGTATCTGAAACCGGTAGCCGCTCGCCACCTCCTGCAGTTGAATGGGGCGTTCCTGATAGTCATTCGCAATGGCAGTCAGCGCCGACACCAACTCCGGCCGTTCCGGGCGTTCCATATCACCAAAGATATTCTGCAATTGGGTGATGCTGAGCGGTCGGTCTGCGGCAAACAGCGTCGCTTCGATGATCTCTTTGATATCCACCGCCGGATCGATCAGCTCGTCAGCGGCCTGACATGAAGCGCAGTCAAAGGTTCGGATTGGGTAATCTCGATCAGACCATCCTTGCATAATTCAAGGATGGCCAGCAGCGACACGACGGCGCCCTGCCTTCCCTCTTTGCGGTTGAACAGGTCACTGAAAGGAAGCTGAGCGACGCTCTGCAGCCGATCGAGGATATTCGCCATGCGCTCACGCACCGACAGCGGCTCCCTTTGAATGTGATGGTGACTGACCTGTTCGGCTCTGCGCAGAACTTCCCGGAAAGCGATCACCACCTCCTTCAAATCGACATCCGGCTCTTTTCTTTCGACCTTGATCGTTTCCGTACCGACATTGACTTCGAAGATATCGCGCTCGCTTCGCGGCATTACATCCAATGCCTCCGAGGCTTTCTTGAAGCACTCGTACTCCTGCAGCCGGCGAACCAACTCCGCATGCGGATCATCCTCCTCCTCGGTATCGACCGGCCTGGGCAATAAGAATCTTGATTTGATTTCTGTCAGCATGGCGGCCATGACAAGATATTCCGCCGCCAGCTCCATCCGCAACACATTCATCATTTCGATATAGCGGACATATTGATGGGTGATCGATGCAACCGGTATGTCCAGAATATCGATGTTCTGACGTTTGATCAGATAGAGCAGCAAATCCAGAGGACCTTCGAACGCTTCCAGAAAGACTTCCAAGGCATCGGGGGGAATAAACAGATCATCCGGCGCGACGCTGAGCGGCTCGCCTTTAACAACGGCAATAGGCTCCGGAGGGGGTTCTCGGGGTTCACCAATGTCGTTCATCCAATGGAATCGAACTCACAGAAGGCCGGCAAAGCCCAGCATCGCCTTCTGCAAAAGAAAGAGAGGATAACCAAGAATCCGACCGAGCAGCCCGGTCGCGAGCAATGCCACCAGAATAAAAAAACCATACGGTTCGATCCGGCTGAATTTCCACTCAAGCCGAGCGGGCAAAATCCCTGCAACGATGCGGCCGCCATCCAGCGGAGGTATCGGCAGCAGGTTCAGCAGCATCAAGACAAGATTGATGGTAATGCCTGCATACCCCATGAATATGAGTGGCTTGGAGATATAGGCGATGCTCAGCCAAATGGCAAACTTCGCGATCAACGCCCAACCGATCGCCATCAACAGATTGGCCAAAGGTCCGGCCAAGGCGACGATGGCCATATCCCGCTTCGGATTGCGAAGTTTTTTGAAATCGACCGGCACCGGCTTGGCCCAGCCGAAAATAAAGCCCCCCAGCATAAACAGGATACCCGGCACCAGGACAGTGCCGATCGGATCGATATGCTTCAGCGGGTTGAGCGTCAGACGCCCCATCATCTTGGCGGTGTTGTCGCCATGCAGCTTGGCGACCCAGCCGTGTGCCACCTCATGAAGCGTGATTGCAAACAGGACCGGTAAGACCCAGATCGCAAACTGCTGAATTCCAGTTAATTGTTCCATCCGTTTATTATATCTTTTTATACGCCTGCGCGCGTAGTGTTATTCGAGCGCGGTCACGACTCCCTTCCCCTGACGGATAATCTGCGGCGGCTTTTCGATCATCAGGATCACCGTGGTCGGATCGTAACTGACCACGCCCGCATCGATGATCAGATCGACATCTTGTTCGATACGGTTGCGAATCTCGTACGGATCGGAGAGCGAAACGTCTTCTCCCGGCAGAATCAGCGTAGTACTGAACAACGGCTCGTTCAGTTCCTGCAGAATCATCTGAGCAACCGGATGGTCGGGGACGCGGATGCCGATGGTCTTTCGCTTCGGATGCTGAAGACGGCGCGGCACTTCACGCGTTGCTTTCAGAATAAACGTGAACGGTCCGGGCGTCAGCGACTTAATGAGACGATAAGCATCGTTGCCGATTTTGGCGAAATTCGAGATTTGGGCGAGATCGCGGCACACCAGCGTAAAGTTGTGCTTGTCATCCAATTGACGGATGCGGCGGATGCGATCCAGAGCCCGCTTGTCACCCAGATGGCAGCCCAAAGCGTAGGATGAGTCGGTTGGATAAACGATCACCCCACCGTCACGAATGATCTCGACTGTTCGGTGAATCAGGCGCAGTTGTGGATTGACGGGATGAATTTCAAAATATTGGGCCATCTGTTGTTTCTGGTTGGTTGCAGCCGGCGCGCGGCAACCGGATTATCCATAAAATCTGGCCGTTTGCAAGGAGTCCATGCGATAATAAGACAGTTTTTGGCAAAAAACCGGCTCCTTGGCTGTCTGAATGAACCCAAACCTGCAAAAACTGCACCCCTACCCGTTCGAACGGCTGGCCCAACTCAAGCTGGATGCGGAACCGCCGGCCGATCTGTCCCCGATCGTGCTTTCCATCGGCGAACCACGGCATCCTACCCCCCACTTCATCAGTGAGGCGCTGATCGCCCATCTTCATGGCCTGAACGAATATCCGGCCACCCAAGGAAAACCCGAATTGCGCCAAGCCATTGCCGACTGGCTGTCACAACGTTTCCAGATACCGGCCAACCGGATCGACGCGGAACAACACATCCTGCCTGTCAGCGGTACCCGGGAAGCCCTTTTTTCATTTGCTCAAAGCCTGATCGACCCGACTCATCCGGCGACGGTGATGATGCCCAATCCTTTCTATCAGATCTATGAGGGGGCCGCCATACTGGCCGGAGCAAAGCCGTATTTCCTGAATACCACCCGCGAGAGCGCTTATCTTCCCGATTTCGATTCAATCCCGGACGCCGTGTGGGAAAGCTGCCAACTTCTTTATATCTGCTCGCCCGGGAATCCCTCGGGTGCGGTGATCGATCAGAAATCGATGGAATCACTGATCGCGCTTGCCGACCGCCATCATTTTGTCATCGCATCGGACGAGTGTTATTCGGAACTCTATTTCGACGAGTCATTGCCGCCCCCAGGGCTGCTGCAAGCCGCATACACCATGGGTAATGACCGCTTCAAGAACTGCATCGTGTTTCACAGCCTCTCCAAGCGTTCCAATGCGCCTGGATTGCGCTCCGGATTCGTTGCCGGCGATGCCGACCTGCTGCAGCGCTATTTTCTGTATCGTACCTACCAGGGTTGCGCCATGCCGCTGCAAACCCAGTTCGCAAGTCTCCGGGCATGGGGGGATGAAGCGCATGTGTGGCAGAATCGGGCCCGTTACCGTGAGAAATTCGTCGCTGTCATGAAGGTGCTCGCTGACGTGCACGAACTCGAAATGCCGCAGGCAGGCTTTTATCTTTGGCTTCCCACTCCGATCGATGATGCCGACTTTGCGCTGCAGCTTTATACGCAGCACAATGTGACCGTGCTTCCGGGGAGTTATCTGTCGCGTGATTTCAATGGCATCAATCCCGGGCGCAACCACGTCCGCATCGCCTTGGTGCAACCATTGGCAGAGTGCGTCGAAGCTGCCCACCGTATAAAAGAATTGTTGGCTGCTTTGTAATCGTTCACGATTTTCTGGAACAGATTCGCCACTTTAGTAACTTCACTCTGTTTATGACATCAACCTTACATCAACCTTTGCAAAACCGATAATTGGAACCTCTATGTCAAATTTAGAAACGATCATCGATGAGGCTTTTGAAGAGCGCCATTCCATTTCTCCCGCCACTGCCGACAGCCGGCTCAAAACGGCGGTTAATGACGCACTGCAGCTGCTCGACCGCGGCGAAGCGCGTGTTGCGGAAAAAAAGAACGGCACATGGGTTGTCAATGAGTGGTTGAAAAAGGCGGTCCTGCTGTCCTTCAGAATTTCCGAGAACCGCGTGATGGATGGCGGCGCAACCCGATATTTCGACAAGGTCGAGCCGAAATTCGCCTGTTATTCGCCGGAAGATTTTCAGCAGGCCGGCGTCCGCGTCGTACCGCAGGCAACGGCCCGGGCCGGATCGTATATCGCCCCGAATACTGTTCTCATGCCTTCTTATGTCAATATCGGCGCTTACGTGGACAACGGCACCATGGTCGACACTTGGGTGACAGTCGGCTCCTGCGCCCAGATCGGTAAAAACGTCCACCTGTCGGGCGGCGTCGGCATCGGCGGTGTTCTGGAGCCGCTGCAGGCGGCGCCGACCATCATCGAAGACAACTGCTTCATCGGTGCCCGTTCCGAAATCGTCGAAGGGGTGATCGTCGAAGAGGGGTCGGTCGTCTCCATGGGGGTCTACATCGGTCAAAGCACCAAAATCTATAACCGCATGACCGGCGAGATCAGCTACGGCCGCATTCCGGCAGGCTCGGTCGTGGTGTCCGGCAACCTGCCGGCGAAAGATGGCAGCCACAGCCTCTACTGCGCGGTCATCATCAAGCAGGTCGATGAAAGAACCCGCAGCAAAGTCGGCATCAACGAGCTGCTGCGCGATTAGATGGTCCTGTACGGAATCAGCAGCTGCGGCAACGTCAGAAAAGCGCGCAAATGGCTGAACGATCATGCGATCGACCATCGATTTCATGACTATCGCAGCGATGGCATGGATGCGGCGCTGATCGAGCATCTGGAAGCCGCCGCCGGCTGGGAGCAGATGCTCAACCGGCGCAGCACCAGTTGGCGCCGGCTGAGCGATTCCGAGCGCTCGACTGTGAACAGGGAAAAAGCCATGCAGCTTATGCTGGACCACCCCACGTTGATCAAGCGGCCACTGTTGGAGACCGAATCAGAAATGCTCGTCGGCTTCTCGGATGTGCAGTACCGCTCGGCTGTCGGCACATGAGCGAAAGTCTCGCGCTGGCGCAAGCGCTGATCCGCCGCCGATCGGTGTCGCCGGACGACGCGGGCTGCATGGATCTCATCGCCGGACGCCTGGAACCCCTCGGCTTCAACATCGAATGGCTCGATCGCGCCGACACGCGAAATATCTGGCTGCGGCGTGGCGAGCGTGCACCGTTGTTCGTCTTTCTCGGCCATACCGACGTGGTGCCGCCCGGACCGGAGAACGACTGGGCATCGCCGCCGTTCGAGCCTCAGATTCGTGACGGTCTGCTCTATGGGCGCGGTGCGGCCGACATGAAAAGCAGCATCGCCGCCTTCGTCACCGCCTGCGAACGCTTCCTCCAGCAACATCCGGATCATAATCGTTCGATTGCCGTTCTGCTGACCAGCGACGAAGAAGGAGCTGCCATCAACGGCACCGTCAAAGTCGTCGAAACGCTGGAGGCGCGGCATGAAAAGATCGATTGGTGCCTGGTCGGCGAACCCTCCAGCCGGCAGCGCCTCGGCGATACGATACGGGTCGGCCGGAGAGGTTCGCTCTGCGCCAGGATGATCATTACGGGCATCCAGGGCCATGTCGCCTATCCAGACCTGGCCGACAATCCAATCCACCGTTTCGCCCCGGCATTGCATGCGCTGACGCAGGAGAGATGGGACGAAGGGAATGAACATTTCCCACCGACCAGCCTGCAGATCTCCAACATCAATGCCGGAACCGGGGCGGAGAATATCATCCCGGGAAGCGTCGACGTTCAATTCAACTTGCGATTCTCCAGCGAAATCGACGAAATCTCGATCAAAGAGCGCATCCACGGATTACTGGACGGCCACGAACTCGAGTACGAGATCGAATGGCGGTTGTCAGGCAACCCTTTTCTGACCAGAGAGACCGAATTGCTCGGTGCCGCGCAATCCGCCCTGATGGAAGTCACCGGACATCCGGCGCGACTCGACACCGGTGGCGGCACGTCGGACGGCCGCTTCGTGGCGCCGACCGGCGCCCAGGTCATCGAACTGGGCCCGATCAACGAGAGCATTCATAAAGTCAACGAATGCGTGAGCGTCGCCGATATCGATACCCTTTCCTGCTTGTATGAACGAGTGCTTTTCAATCTGCTCGTGGCGCGCGAGTAACCTCCGCACATACTGAACGATTCGAATGGCCAGAAAGAGCAATCAACCGCTCCGGGAGCGTTACGATGTCATCGTCATCGGCAGCGGCATCGGTGGGCTATGCGCAGCATCCCTCCTGGCCAGGGCGGGACGATCCGTTCTCGTGCTGGAACAGCACGACAGGCCGGGCGGCTATGCTCACGGCTTTGCGCGCAAGCATTACCGCTTCGATTCGGGCGTTCATTTAACCAGCGGCTGTGGTCCGGACGGATATGACGGCGGCCAGATCCTGCACAGAATTCTAACCACCCTCGGGGTTTACGATGAGGTCGAATTCATCCCGGTCGATCCATTGGCCCGCGCGGTTTATCCGGGGCTGGACATGACTCTTCCATCCTCCGTGGACGGTCTGACAACCACACTGGCCGAACGGTTCCCCGAGCAGGCTGACGGCCTGCGCCGACTGATCGAGACCTGTTTGACACTGACCGAAGAAGCGGCAAAAGCGGACGACGTGATGGCATGCGGCGATCCGGTCCTGATCCGGGAGCAGCTGCCGACACTGTTCCGCTATCGCCGTGCCACCTTGTCCGAGGCGATGAAACAGTTTCTCGATGATCCGAAGCTGAAGGCTGTTTTTACCACCTTGTGGCCGTTTGTCGGTCTCCCTTCCTCGAAAGTATCCTTCCTCTCCTGGGCCACCATGCTCGCCGGCTACACCGCGGACGGGGCCTGTTACTGCAAAGGATCATTCCAGAACCTGGCGAATGCTTTGGTTTCGGGACTGAACAGATGGGGCGGTGAGATTCGCTTCGGCGCACCTGTCCACAGCATCGAGATAAACGGAGGCGGGGTGCGCGGCGTACAATTGGCCGACAAACGGTCGATCACGGCACAGACCATTGTCTCCAATGTCGATATGCACCAAACCGTCTATCGTTTGATCGGAGAGGATCGATTCCCAAAGGCCTTTCTTCGCCGATTCCGGCAGATGAAACCCTCCGTGTCGATCTTCGCGGTCTATATCGCCACCGACCTCGATCTCAAACCATTGGGACTGGCCCACGAATCCTTCTTTTACAGCAGCTACGATCACGACAAAAACTTCGCGGATTCACAGGCGGGAACACTGTCCTGGCTCAGCGTAACGGTACCGACGCTGGTGGACCCATCCCTCGCACCAAAAAGCCGGCACATCGTCATGCTGACCACGCTGATGCCCTACCATATCGAAGATTCCTGGAAATCGGTGAAAAAAGAGACGATTCACGCCATGCTGCATTTCGCCGACCGTTTTATTCCGGGCTTGAGCGATCATATTCTGTTCCTCGATGGCGGGACGCCAATGACCATGCAGCGTTATACCTTGAATCACGACGGCGCCGCCTATGGCTGGGCAGCAAGCCCCGACCAGATCGGACCCCATAGGATGCCGAACACAAGCCCCATCGACGGGCTCTTCTGGGCGGGTCACTGGACATCCCCGGGCGGCGGCGTCTATGGTGTCGCCGTTTCAGGCGTGCAGGCAGCGCAGCAGGTGCTTGGGCTGCAGCGGCGGCAGGATTTTTGGGAGCGGATGAACCAGCGCCGCTCCGACCAATGTGTGGAATCGTAAGACGGGCGCGGTTCGCACGCAAAGGGCAGGCCCGACCGTCTGCTTCCGCCGGTTCCAACCGTCCTCCGTGGGGCCGACCCCATACGGGCGCCGGCGACGTCATGGCGGAACCGCTACGCGTTCCGCCCTACGCGCTCATCCCAACCTACACCGTAATCCGTACGTGGGAGTGAGGAACCAACCCCAACATGAAGTGAAACCGCTTACCTATCCCGTACGATGACCGGCCGCTCAACCAGACTCCGCACCAGGCCGTGCGGATAGAGCCCCCACTTCAATAACTTGACCGCCACCATTTTGGTAATCCTGCAAATGTCCAGAACCGGGCGAAAATGGCTTTTCCTCCGGTCAGGCGGATAACAGGAGGCGATCGGGACGGAGACCACGCCATACCGGTGCCGGCAGGCTTCGATCAGTACCTCGCTTTCGAATACGAACCCATGGCTATGGTCCAAAGAGCCGTGGACTTCATCGAACAGCGCCAGAGGATAGAGACGGAAGCCGCACTGCGTATCGGCGATGGCCCGTCCCGCCGCCCAGCCGATCCAGAAATCGGCGAACCGGTTGGCAAACAGCCGCATTCCAGGGGCCTGCTCCCGATTCAACATCCTGGCGCCGACGATAAGAGCCCGAGGATTTTCCGCGAAGGCGCCGAGAAACTTTTCGATAGACCGCACATCGTGCTGACCGTCGCCATCGATCGTAACCACGCACTCCAGCCCCATCGCCCGAGCCTTTTGGATACCGCTCATCAGCGCCGCCGCCTTGCCCCGGTTGGCCGCATGACGAATCAGAATCACCGGCGTTTTCGCAGCCAGTTCAGCGGTGGCGTCATGCGATGCATCATCGACAACGATGACATGTTCGGACCGGGCCAGCGCCGCGTCGATCACCGGAGCGATGGTCCGCGCTTCATTGAATGCTGGAATGACGATTGCGAAACGGCTCATTCAGGTGATTCTGTCCAGCATTCTACGATTACGAGTCAGCCGCGCCCAATACTTTCCGGTATAGAACCAATGCAGGAAAAACGCTTCGTTCAGACATTTTTTCACGGTCGCAACATCGCACCGGAAACGGCCCTCGGAGGCGCACAGACGATAGGAAAATCCCAGACTGTCGGCCAGCACCCCACAGCGCAGGAGATGATAGCGGTTGGAGACGATAATGACCAGCCGCCCTTGCCACAGAGCAATCATCCGTCTGGCGTTTTTCAGATTTTCCAACGTATTTTTTGACTTCTCTTCAAGATGGAGATGTGAAAGTGCAAAACCCCGCCGTTCAAGATACTCGCGCCCTGCTTGAGCCTCACTCATAGGACCGCCGGTATCGCCACCGAGCAGAATAGTGGTTTGATACGGCAAACGCAACAGACGATCGAGCCTGCGGCAGTAGTCTTCATCGACCGAGCCACCGACCAGTTTCTTGCCGAACACCAGGTAGATGCCATCACCGTCAGCCGAAATACCCGCCGTAACGGCCTGTCGAACCACTTTGAAAAGCAGCAGAAGGTATAACGTGCCCAGAGAAGCAACGAGCATCAAACAGGAGAGAAGAAAAACCAGAAAGGCGTCCCAATCCACTTCTTTTTCGAAGAGATCTGTCGGAAACATGGCGTTCGGCAAAGGCAAATAGCCAGCTCTGGAATCAGGGATCGGGGATCAGAGATGCAGACTCATCTGTTCTGATCCCGGATGGCGGAACCGCTTCGCGCTCCGCCCTACGCGTTGTCTTCCGTCCTCTGCTCAAGCCATGGCCCCATTGATGCCGATGATCTGCCCCGAAATGTAACCGGCCTCTTCGGAGCAGAGAAAGGCCACGAGCACCGCCACCTCGGCCGGCGTTCCGGCTCTTTTCATCGGCACCAGCACCTTGATTCGCTCCTTGTCGAATGTCTCTTCGCTCATTCCCCCCTGGATAATGCCCGGCGCCACCGCATTGACCGTTACGCCACGGGAGGCGAGCTCCTGAGCCAGCGACTTGGTTGCACCATGCAAGGCCGATTTTGCCGCTGCATAGTTGACCTGCCCCCGATTCCCCATAACGCCGGCGATGGATGACATATTGACGATGCGGCCCCAACGGGAACGAATCATCGGCATAAGCAAAGGCCGCGTGGCATTGAAAAAGCCGTTGAGCGACACATCGATCACCCTGAGCCAGGCATCGGGCGCCATGCCGACCATCGGGGCATCCTCATGTATCCCGGCATTGTTGACGATAATCTGTACCGGTTCCGGCTCCGCCGCCCGTTCCAGAACCGAAGCCGCCATTTCCGGCCGGGTGACATCGAACACGACCGGTTCGGCCGAGCCGCCGCGGCCGATGATCTCATCGACGATTGCCTCGGCACGTTCGATATGACTGTTCGCATGCACCAGAATATGACAGCCTTGTTCCGCCAGACGCCGGCAGATCGCCGCGCCGATGGCACCGCTGCCCCCGGTCACCAATGCTTTTTTCATCTCCTTCGCACCATGCCACTCGTTCCCGCACCGGCCAGCGATGTCGGTTGCCCGGAAGACGGCCCGTCACAGCCGATACCCGCAGGCGCAGATCCGGCTTGTGCCGCGATCAACCGCTCCAGCTCGGCTTTGACCACCTTGCCCATCGCGTTGCGCGGGATGCGATCGACATAAAGGATCGGCCGCGGCAGAAACAGACCGTCGAGCGAGCGGCGCAGCTCCCGCAGAATAACCGGCCTGGAGAGCTCGGATACAACAATCGCGCCCACCCGATGCGTCGCTGCATCGTTATCGGGCGTGAAAAAGAGACCGTCCATGATACCATCGATATCGGTCAACCGACGATTCAGCTCGGCAAGCGAGCTGCGTTTGCCCCCGATCTTGATGATGCCGGAACGGCGTCCGACCACCGAAAACTCCCTGTCCGAATGGATCTCCAGCAGATCGTCTAGTGGTACCGGATAACGCAAATGGCCACCTTGCAATAGAACATGCCCATCCCGCTCCTTCAGTTCCATCCCGGAATACAACCGCCAGCGCTGTTGCTCAACAGGACGTCGCCAGGCAAAAGAGAGCGTTTCGGTGCTGCCGAAGAGTTCATAGAGCGGCGCACCGAACGCTTGCTCCACCCGTGCCGCCAAAGACCCGCTCATGGGCGCGGTGGATGAAAGCACCATGGCGACATTGTCCCGGCGCACCCCCGACTCGACGCAGGCCTGCAAGTGGCGCGGCGTGGATACCAGCAGGCAGGGCAGCGGCGAAGAGATCAACGTCCGACGGATATCTTCAGGAAAAAAAGGACGCCCGGCATCCATCACCAAATCCGAAAAGAACGGCCAGAATATCGATGTTTCCAAGCCGTACATATGCTGCGGCGGGACCGTGGCGACCACGTTCCATGACCGACGCTTCAAATCCAGGCTTGCCAGCGCCAATTCGGCGCCTTGATGAAAGACACTCCAGCTTTTTTCATGTCCGACCGGCAATCCGGTGCTGCCGGAGGTAAAGTTGATCGCAGCAACCTGGTCCGAACGGAAAACCGGCGCCCGCACTCTTCGGTTCCGGCCGTTATCATCGACATTCGGGGCAACAACAACCCGCTTGGCGCCGGAATCATAGCCATTTTCAGGATCCGTCAGCAAATAAGCGGATGGGTAGCAGTCGATCAATTCGGCGATGACCTTTTCCGTGTGATTGGACGGCAAAACAGTGCGCTGACCACGCATCAGCAAAGCAAAAAAAGCCACCAAAAAGCGATAGCGATCCTCACACAGATTCAATCCGCAGCCAACAACAGGCAGTCCCCGGCTGATCTCCTGAACATGCGAGAAAAACCGACCCTCGGAGATTACCCGGCCCTGCCACAGAGCAGCCGGCTTGTTTCGTTCGGTCGGCGCCAACTGTTCCGCTACACCGGAGTCCAAATTCATTCGCTACTCCATAACACTGAAAATGTTGCTGCAACGTCTCGGGACAGGTCATCTTACCCTACGAACGAACATCGCCGGAGGGATGGCATTCTTTCGGCTGGTCCGTTACACTGCCGACATTTCGAACAAAATATAGCAGTAAGATCTATTCGACTCGCGCACGTCTCGCAATGATCACCAACCCAATACCCAAACATGGCCTGATGCTGATCGCTGTTGTCTGGTCCCTTTGGCGGCTCGCCGCCGGCCCGAATCCATTGGCGATTGTCGCTGCCCATTGGCCGATCTCCGTCACCATGATCTTCGGATCGCTGGTTGCCGGTTCGACCAGCGAAGGCGGCGGCGTTGTCGCCTTTCCCGTGTTGACCAAACTGCTCCACATCGCCCCGACGGACGCCAAGGTCTTTTCTCTGGCGATCCAGAGTGTCGGTATGACCTCGGCGACCATTGTAATCATTCTATCGCGGATCGCAGTCGAATGGCGTGTCATTTGTTGGGCCACTCTGGGAGGCATTCCAGGCATCGTACTCGGTTCAGCGCTGTTGGCGCCACAGCTTCCATCCGACGCCATCAAACTGGCGTTTACCGTCATGGTCAGCAGCTTTGCGATCGCATTATATCTGGTCAATCGGGTTGATCGCGCCTGCTACGAGTGGATACCCAAAGTCGGCGTGCGGGAAAAATCGCTGCTTCTGGCAGCCGGCTTTCTTGGCGGGATTCTCTCGGGGCTGGTCGGCAGCGGCATCGACATCGTCTGCTTTTCGCTCATGGTTCTACTGTTCCGCCTCAGCGTAAAAGTCGCCACTCCCACCTCGGTGGTATTGATGGCACTGAGCGCCGTTGTCGGATTCTGCCTGCACTACTTTTTTATCGGCGGATTTACCGAGACGGTGCGGAACTACTGGCTGGCGGCCGTACCGGTCGTCGTCATCGGGGCGCCTGCCGGCGCACTGATCTGCGCCCGCCTGAACAACAAAACCATCGCCAATGTTCTGATCGGCCTCATCGGGATCGAACTGGTCAGCACCTTATGGATCATCCCATTGAATGAGCGTTTGCTCCTGACCGGCGCTTCGGCATTTATCTGCTTCTCGTTTCTCTTTTATACTATGCACCGTTCCAATCTGTATTCACCGGAGCCGCTCCCGGCCGACCGGCGATAAAAGGAAAACCGTTCCAGTGGGAGCACATCATGAGTGTTCCATGAATCATTTTCAATTGCAAAGGGGAAAAACAATGCGTGCCAGCCTTCAACGCCTGTTCGTTTTATCTGTCGTATTGACGCTGACCGCCTGCGCCAAGAACATTCCGCCCGAGTCGCTGCCGCAGAACATTCGAATCGGCGGGCTTTATTACACTCAATTCGCACTGCAGTATGAAAAAGACCGCTATCGAACCACCAACTACCGTCGCGGCTTTCTGCTGCCGATCAATACGGAAGTCAAATTGATCGACATCGACTCGAGATCCATCACGGTTCGGATTGTCTCCAGCGGCAAAGAGCTATTGATCGAAAATGTCGAGAAACATACCACCGAAAATACGATTCAAGCTTTCGACAAACTGTTTGCGCCGGCCAAAGTCAATCTTGTACAATTCAGCGCCCTGGAGCAAAAACATATCAAGACCGGCACCGTAGGCCCGGGCATGCGCAAGCAAGCAGTCATCGCCGCTATCGGTTATCCCCCGACCGTCGGCACCCAGTCGCTGGGCAAGGATCAATGGAAATACTGGGGTTCCCGATTCAACACATTCATCGTCCATTTCAAGAACGGCAAGGTCTCGGAAATCCAGGAGTGATTCGCAGTTTTGGGAAACGGACGAAGTCCTGGCAGAAATTCCGACCACGTCGGACTGCCTCGCCGCTTCGAGGGTAGAGCGCGCGATGCGGACAGTCAGATCCACACTCCTCACCCTTCTGTTTTCGGCCTACCCCTATCTGGTCTATTACTGGCTGGAGCTTGGCAAAGGCGGCTTGGCGCCTGCGATGCTGGCGACGCTGTTCGGAGTCCGGGCGCTGACCGCCCGCGGCCAAGCAAGACTCGGATTCCTTGTGGTCGCCCTCGTTCTGATTGCCGGGGCCGTCGAATACCCCGGTCTGACGGCCAAGCTCACGCCGGCCATGGTGCATTTCGGCCTGGCGCTGCTATTCGGCAAGACGCTCCTGCATGCGCCTTCTCTTGTCGAACGCCTGGTACGCCTGGAGCATCCGCAATTTCCTCCGGGCGTCGCTCGCTACTGCCGGGAGATCACGATCGCATGGACTGTTCTGTTCGTCTTCAATTTCATCGTCTGCCTTGTTCTCGCATTTTCGATCCATGACGGCTGGTGGGCGGTCTATAATGGCTGTATCGTCTTCGTTCTGATGGGCCTGCTCAGCATCGGCGAGTACATCGTCAGGCGCAGACGGTTTCCAATGCTGAAGGAACCCGCACCGGTGGCGACCATGTTTCGCATCATCAAGAACAGCCGTCCGGTCTGGCGGGGTGTTTTCTTTACGAATAGCAGCAGCCCGGCGAGCGGCAGGGGCTGAACGATATGCCCCACCGATGGCGTGCGTGGCTCCTGGTTCCGTTGTTTGCCCTGGTGCTTGGGTTGACTCTCTGGAAAGTGCAGATCAAGACGGACATTTCCACCTTTATCGTCGCAGGCACCAGCACCGAAGAGCTGCTGCTGGCCAGCCAGATGCAATCGGGAAAACTGTCGCGGCGCTATATTCTGTCACTGGGGCATGGGAACGATAACCGCATCGAACTGGAACGGTTCGCACGCCGTTTTCTTGCCAAACTCCGCGAGATGGATGAAGTGGTCGATGTCTGGATCGCTGATGAACCGACCGACCTCGTCGAAACGATCGCATCGCTTTATCCGCCTCATGCCTCCAGGATTTATAGCCTGAAACCGGAACAGGATGCTCCCACGCTCTTTGCGCCGGAAAACCTGAATAACCGCGCACAGTTCATCAAAGAGAGTCTGCTCGCGCAATATGGGCGCCTGATCAAGAACATCGTCTTGCAGGACTCTCTGCTGCTGATTCTCCACGCCTTTCGCAGTGTGCTGCCTCACCAGCGCAACCAAACAGTTGATACGAACTCTTACGTCAACGCCATCGTCGAAGCCCGGCACTCCGGGCTGGATGTGCCGGTCCACAAGATACTGCAGCAGGAAATACGCACTCTGTTCGATGCCGCACGTCAGAGCAATGGCGACATGACCCTGGAGATGACCGGAGTCCCGGTGTTTGCTGTCGCCACGCAGTCACTGATCGCCGGTGATATTCAGCGCATTACCGTTTTGGCCGGACTGGCTTTGTCGGCCCTTTATCTCTGGCTGTTCCGCTCGTGGAAATCGCTCTTCTGGGTGTCACTGGTGTTGGGTCTTTCCTTTGCATCCGCCATGTTGATCACGCAGCTTCTCTTCGGCTACGTGCATGGTCTCACCATCGCAATCGGCGCCACCCTGATCGGCATCTGCATCGACTACCCCATTCACGCCATGGCCCACGCAGCCGCTTTTCCTTTCCCCGATAAAACGCCCGCCATCCTGAAAATCTGGCCCAGCATGCTGATGGGCGGCATCACCACGATCATCGGTTATTCCGCACTTGGGCTGTCTGGTTATCCGGGCTTTCAGCAGATTGCAGTGTATGCCGGCAGCGGCATCCTTTTCTCCCTCCTGCTCACCCGCTATCTGCTGCCAGATCTGCTTTTCGGCTGGCGGTCGCGCCGTTACGCGTCCCCGGAGCCGCCGTTGTGGCTCTCCTGGTGCGACCGGCGGGCGACACTGTTCAGGATCGTGCTGGCACTCGGCATCGTCGCCTCGCTCTTTTTTCTTAGCCGGCTGCAGTGGCTCGATGATCTCCAACAACTGACCCCTGAACTCGACTCGATCAAAGAACAGGACCGTGCGATTCGATCGCGACTGGCGGTCAGCATCGAACCCGGGCGCTTCATTCTGATCACGGGGCACGATCTGGAATCGGCGCTGCAAACCGGTGAACGGCTCTGCCCGGTTCTGGAGCGGCTGAAACAGCAAGGAGCGCTGACGCACTACCATGGGCTTTATCCCTGGCTGATTTCGAACAGCCTGCAGCAGCGCAATCAGGTGGCGCTCGACCGGCAGCTCACGAGCAGAAACAAGTACTTGTGGCGCGAGGCGCTGATCACGGCCGGTCTCTCGACCTCCAGGTTGGCGGGACTGAACTATAGCAGCATGGATATGCTGCTGCCCGAGATGATACTCGATTCACCAGTGCAGGAGCTGATTTCAAGCCAAATCATTGCCGGTGCGGAACAGACGCTGCTGATCGTCTGGCTCGCCAAGCATCAGCCTGAAGCGGTGACCGCCGCCATTCGGGATCTCCCCGGTGTCCGCTATTTCAGTCAGCGAGAGATGCTCAACCGGCTGGCGGCCGACTATCGGCAGCGGGCCGTGCTGATGCTGGGGTTGGGTATTTTCATGATCCTCGGTCTGCTCACCGCCCGCTACCGGCAGCCGCTACAGGCGCTGACGGTCCTGGCACCGGCGCTCTGCTCCGGCCTGATCCTGCTGGCCGGCTGGTCTCTCGGAGGATTCGCATTGAGTTTTCTGCATCTCGTCGGTCTGCTGTTGGTGGTCGCGATCTGCGTGGATTATGGTATTTTCTTCTTCGAAAATCGCAGCGGCGACCGAACGCTCACCTATCGGGCCATGAGCGCCTCCATGCTGACCAGCGTGGTCGCATTCGCCAGCCTGGGCACAGCACAAAGCGCGTCGCTGAGAACATTGGCGGTCACTGTCGCATGCGGTGTCGCGTTGGGCTTTCTGCTCTGCCCCGTGATCATCAGAAAACAGCGTGCAATGGCGGATCGCCCGCGGGGCATCCGCCCTACTCAATCGCCAGATGCATGACGTGAAACCAGCACCACAGCATCGATCGATCGAGCCGGTCCGGGTTACCGCCTACAGCTGCGTCAGCGCCTGCGGCGAAGGCAGCCAGGCTCTTGCCGATCATCTCGTGCACAATCGCAGCGCCTTGGGAAGATTGACACTGCTCGACCTTCCGTTCGACACACCGGTCGGAGAATGTCGGGGCACTCTGCCGGCTGTTCGTCCTGATCTTATCGCCTATCAGTGCCGCAACGCACGACTAGCACTGGCAGCGCTGAACAACGAGCAGGATGGTCTGCGCGGTGCGGTCGAAGCCGCCCGGCAGCGCTTCGGGCCTGCGCGAATCGGGGTCATTATCGGCACCAGCACATCCGGCCTGTTGGAAACGGAAGCGGCGTACCAAATGTTGCTGAAAGAGGGTAAAATGCCCGCCGATTTCCACTTTTTAACCCGGCACGCTTATCAAGCCACCGCCCGTTTTCTGCAGAATGAGCTGGGTCTTGCGGGACCGTGCTATGCCATTTCGACCGCCTGCTCTTCCAGCGCCAAAGCATTGGCAGCGGGTCAGCGATTGATTCACAATGGCGTCTGCGATGCGGTGCTCGCCGGCGGCGCAGATTCACTATGCCGTCTGACCTTGCGCGGATTCAACGCTCTGGAGCTGATTTCCGACCAGCGCTGCAAGCCGATGGACAGGAACCGGAACGGCATCAATATCGGCGAAGCGGCTGCGCTGCTGCTGCTGGAAAGAGACGGTTCGACCGAACCATTTCGTCGGGAACGAAATGGGACAGACAGCGGCTGCCCGAAGGGGCGGCGCCAAGGATGGCGCCGCTCGAACCCTCTGCTGCTGGCCGGAGGAGAATCATCGGATGCACACCACATGAGCCATCCACACCCACAAGGCAAAGGCGCTCAAGAGGCGATGGAAATGGCGCTGCGGCAATGCGGCCTGACACCGGAATCGATCGACTATATCAATATGCACGCCACAGCGACGCGCCTGAATGACGCAATAGAAGCCAAAGCGGTGGAAGCTCTTTTTGGCGACAGCGTCCCATGCAGTGCGACGAAAGGCATCACCGGCCACACCCTGGGCGCCGCGGGGGCACTGGAGGCGATTATCTCCCTGTTGGCACTGAAGGGGCAATGGATACCCGGCACCTGCGGGCTTGAGGCACCCGACCCGGCGTTCGGCTGCAGGATTGCCGCTCAGCCACAAAACGATCAACGGCTCAACACCGTCATGAGCAATGTGTTCGGCTTCGGCGGCAACAACATCAGCCTGATCTTTTCTCTTGGCGATGGCTAAGAGGCTGTCCGAAAATAGACTGATCTACTGCGGACGAGCCTGATCGGCCAGATTTCCCATTCATTTTCGTTAAATATGCCCAATATTCGCCTCAAATGAATGAAAAATCTGACTCAATCAGTCTCCCCCTCGCTACGATCGCTATTATCGGACAGCCTCCTAGCGCGCTCACCATTCTGGCAACCGGGCTCTGCTGCCGGACGCCGGAGATTCTCGAGCCATTCGACGTAAAGGCCAGCCTCCCCGACAAGTCGCTGCTGCCGGCCGCCATGCGGCGCCGAACCGGCCTGACGACGCGCCTGGCCGTCACAGCGGCCACTCACGCTTGTCAGCACGCCGGCCTGGAACCGAGAACCATGCCTTCTGTATTTGCATCGGTCGGGGGAGAAATTCAGGTTACAGACAGCCTCTGCCGAAATCTGGCCGACCCCGATGGAATCATTTCGCCCACGCAGTTTCACAACTCCGTTCACAACACCACTGTCGGCTATTGGACCATTCTTCATCGTTGCCACGGTCCATCGACGGCGATCGCCGCCCTCGACGATACCTTTGCCATGGGGCTTTTGGAAGCGTGGAATCAGGTGCAATTAAGCTGCGGCCCGCTTCTTCTGGTTTGCTATGATGAAGAGTGGCCCCAGTATCTGGCGCCGCCGACCGGAAAAGCGGCGCTGGCGTGCGCATTCATTGTGGCGGGCAGCAACCACTCCGGTCCGAAAATCACACAACCGCGCATACAACAGGGATCAGGGGTCGGAGAGCCAGAACGCACTGATTCCCGATTCCTGTTTCCTGATTCCCGATTAGAGACGCTGGCCAAAGAGGCGCCGGCCGCCGCTGCGCTCCCCCTTCTGCAGGCGATGTCAGGTAAAATATCGTGCAGCAATATCCCTCTGAATAATGCCGGAACCCGTTGGCAGACCGATCTGCGGTTCGATTGAGCCAGAACCGACAAGTACCAGAAAACGCTATGAAGACCAATCTCAACAGACCAAAAGAGGCCTTCGATTACGATGTAGTCGTTGCCGGCGGCGGCCCGGCCGGTTCCACCGCTGCGACCCTGTTGGCTCGATACGGCCACTCGGTTCTGCTGCTGGAGCGTGACCGCCATCCCCGATTTCATATTGGCGAGTCGATGCTGCCCAATATGACGCCGATTATGGATCGGCTGGGCATGGACTGGAGAGAAGGGAATCTGCGCAAGCAGGGCGCCGAGTTCATCGATGAATCGACGGCGCAGCGCATCCGTTTTTCATTTGCATCACAAGCGCCCACCTATCAGGTCGAACGCGCCCGGTTTGATGCCAGGTTGTTCGAGAACGCCGCCCGACAGGGCGCTGACACACGTCAAAACGAGGCGATCGTAAAGGTCGACTGCCAAGCGGACGGCGTCACAGCGACCAGCAGCCGCTCCATCCACCGCTGTCGTTATTTCATCGATGCCACAGGGCGCGGAATATTGATGGGCCGGGCGCACAAAAGTATCCGTCGCCTGGACAACCTGGGTCGGTTCGCACTCTACAGCTGCTACGGCAATGCCGGCAGCCCGGCAGCGGCACGCCTGTTCGAGACCGGTATCATTCAAATCGTGCTGCTGGATATCGGCTGGTTATGGATCATTCCACTGACCGGGCGTCGCCTCAGCATCGGACTGGTCGTAAAAACCCCCCGCCCGCAGGACGTCGCCAGTCATGAACTGTTTCAGCGCTCGATCGAGCGCTCGCCCACCTTGACTGAATTGCTCGACGGTGCGGAACCGATCTTCCAACACCGCGTCGAAGCGGATTTCAGCTACATCAACCGCAAACGGCACGGACTGCGCTATGCCTGCTGCGGCGACGCCGCCGGCTTTCTCGATCCGGTCTTCTCTTCCGGCGTCTTTTTTGCAGCCAAGAGCGCCGAGATGATCGCCGACCGCTTGCATCCTGCGCTCATCGAAGGCCGCGAAGGCGACCCGAATTTACACCTCCCCGACAATGCCGTTTATGAGCATGGCTTTCAAACCATGCATCGAATGATCGAACGCTTCTACCACTCCGGCCTCGTTTACAACCTCTTTTTCGAAGCCGATCGGGATCGGCGCATCAAAACCGAAGTCACATGCCTGCTCGCAGGCGACTTGTGGAGTGAAAACAATTTCTTCCAGCAAGGCCTGCTCACGGGAAGGTGCGGCAATTTTCAGGTGACAGGTGACAGGTGACAGGTGACAGGTGACAGGGGCCAGGGATCAGGGGGATAGGGTGCAGAAAACAGATTTTCCGGTTTTGCCTCGGCGCTGTGATGTCGTCGTCATCGGCGGCGGCCCTGCCGGCAGCAGTGTTGCTGCCCTGCTTGCCAAAGCAGGCATCGAGGTCGTACTGCTGGAAAAAGCGCGATTTCCCCGCAACCAGGTCGGCGAAAGCCTGATCCCCCACTTCTGGAAGTTTGCCGACCTGACCGGAGTGTCGGAGAAAATCGAGCGCGAAGGGTTCATCACCAAGGCGGGAGGAATCATTGCATGGGATGGAAACATCCACCAGATCGCTTTTTCCCGCTTTGGCTATAGGCGGCCTGCGCTGCACGTCGAACGCGACCGGTTCGATACGATTCTTCTGCGCCACGCGGAATCGCTCGGTGCACAGGTATATGAACAGGTCTCGGCAAAACAGATCGACCTGAACCACGAACAGCAGGTGGTCGTCCACTATCATAACAAACGAGCCGATACGAAAAGCCGGATCGCCTGCCGAATCGTCGTGGACGCAAGCGGCCCGAGTTCGCTGCTGGCCAACCAGCTCAGCACACGGCGATTGATCAGCTCCCATCTCAAATTCATCGCCTTGTGGGGTTATTTCAAGAACGCCCGCTATCTGGGTCTGGACGGCAAAAGTTATGGCCCGGAACAGCTGACAGAGATACAACCGGCAACCTTCGTACAGTCGTACAAGGACGGCTGGATCTGGCATATCATTCTAAGGAACACGACCAGCGTCGGCACGGTGATCCATACCGACCGCCTCAAAGGAATGGACAACAGCGGCCGCAAGCGCTTTTTTCTCGATACGCTGAATAGCATGCCCTACCTGCAGAAGCTGCTTGCACCGGCGAAATTCATCGACGGCTCAATTCAGTTCCGGCCGGATTACTCTTATTACTCGACCCAGCCGTGCGGAGCGAAATACTACTGCATCGGTGACGCCGCCGGTTTCGTCGATCCGATCTATTCGCACGGCGTACAGAACGCATTTTACAACGCCGCCACCGCCGCGGTCGCCATTCGGGCGACCCTGCACGACCCAAAGAACCGGGAGCGGTACAGCCGCATCTGTCAAAGCCGAATGCAGCAGTTCTACAGCTTTTCCCGCTCGCTCGCCCTCGGCGACTATGGAGAGGACAGCATCAACCGCGAACTGGTCAAAAGCTTCATGCGCTCCATGCCGCCGCTGGAACTCGAACTGATGCTGGCAGCATCGGAGGCGACCAACCGCGCCGACAACTTCCGCCGGCTCGCCCACGATGCCGGATTGCTGGCTGAACTCTACGAAGGGCCCGATTCGTGCAAGGCCGAGCGAATGGAGGCGTTGGAGTTATAAGGTGATGGATGGATTTATTGACGCAGGATTTTATCACTGTGATCCGGCAATCAACCGTGCCGGTAGAAACAAAATCGCTCCAGGACGCTGTCCGAGAACGTGAAATTGCCGGCCTCAGCGCAGACATGCACCTACGGTTTCAAAGACTGTCCAGCGCCACGATCAGCGTACTGCCACCCATGCTGGATTCGATGAGCGCTGCGCGCTGCTCGGCTTCGCTGCGGGTTTGGAAAGGCCCGGCCAAGACTCGGTGCAACCCGCTCGGGCTGTAACTCTTTCCGGATGTCTTGAGTCCGAGGTCAGTCCGGATCTTCGTTGCCAGCTTCTCTGCGTTCTTTCGATTCCTGAAGCTTCCAACCTGTACGTACCAGCGCGCCTCAGCCTCCTCCCGGGCTGGCGTTGTGTGCTGCTCGCCAACGACTGCTTCTGGCTTCCGTTCAGCCGTTGGCGGCAACTGCCCTGCTGATTCGGTGTCCGGTTGTGCCTGTGCATCCAGTGGAGGTGCTTCCGGCTTTGGTCCACTCTTTGCTATCGAGCGCGGCGCCGCTTCGGTATTCGGCTGCGCCAGCGAATCGAGTGGCGCTGACTGTTGCTCGACAAGTACAACCTGCTCGGGAGCCGAATTGGGCGTATGATAAACAGGCAGCGCTGCAATCATCTCATCCAACCTAGGCGCACCGACCGTAATGGGAACCGGAACGCCGGGAGAACTCTGCACGAGCTGGTCGACTCGATCCCAATCGATGTTCGGCGCATCGTCCGGTGCTTTCTCGAGGGCTTTTTCAATCACAGCCCGCGCCCGTTCACGATTTTTCTCGGCCGAGTGGTTCGCTTCTTCAAGCGGGGCGGATGCTTCGAAATAGAGCGTTCCCTGATCCCAGCCGGCAAGATAGGTTTGATCGATAATGCGTACCGATGTTCCAACCGCCGTTTTCTTGAACAGCGCTTCGATGTCTTCCGGATAGAGGCGGACGCATCCGTGGCTGACCCGCATGCCGACGCCATCCGGCTTGTTGGTTCCGTGAAGGAGATATCCCGGCATCGACAACCGCATCGCATAACTGCCAAGCGGATTGTCAGGGCCTGCAGGTACCACAGCAGGCAGAGGATCACCGGCAGCGGCGTGTTCGGCACGGATCGATTGCGGAACGGTCCAGGTGGGATTGGCCCGCTTCTGCGTGATCTTTGCCAGCCCCTTTGGCGTCTCCCACCCTTGCCTGCCTATGCCTACCGGATGGGTGATCACGACAGGAGATTCACCTTCTTTGCGTTTCGGGTAGTAGAAAAGGCGCATGGAGGCAAGATTCAATACAATTCCTTTGCGCGGCGTATCGGGAAGCACATAACGATTGGGCAATACCACCTTGGTTCCCTTTCGCGGCAACCAGCGGTCGACCATCGGATTTGCAGCCTCGATCTCGCTGATCCCGAGGCTATAGCGGCGCGCGATGTCGAACAATGTGTCCTCGGTAGTCGCGGTCACCACATAGAGCTCGCCAACCAGATCCGAGCCCTGACGCAGTGGCAAAACCGGCGCACGTGGCGGCGGTCCGGTGGTTGTGCCGGAGGCCTGCTGTGCTGTTTCGACTGCACTCGGCTCGGCACCAGCCGGCTGCGACTGTTCAGTTTCCAAAGCCCAAGTCTGTTCTTGCGCTTCAGGGACCGGCAGGCGCGTCGTTTCCGCAGTCTGCGCCCGACTTGTCTTGGGAACCATGGAATCGAGCAGTTCGTTCCACGCCTCCTCCATGGTTACCCCTTTTCGATAGTGACAGGCACTCAGTGCCATTGCCATCAGTATGACGATCATCAAATGAAATAGAAACCGCAGCGGACGATATTCGATCACCGTATTCAATCTCGTACTGAAAAACCAAGAATATCTCCGACTATATACCAAACAGCCTTTTAAAGCATGCTTTCCTGATAGAAACCAAACGTTTCCGCAGTCGAAACAGCTCATGCGCTGCGCACATCGCCCGGTTTGCCCTTTCAGTTATTTGCGCCTCGATGCGATAATGGCAGGCGTTGTCCTTTTTCCGCTGAATGCGCCACAGAATTTCAATCGATGAAGAACGAATGATGCCCCCAAAAGCCCATCTCTGGCTTCACTGGGCCGCCGTACTGCTGCTGTTTTTCCTCTCCGGCGCCACAGCATTGATCTACGAGGTGCTGTGGATGAAGGAACTTGGACTGCTGTTCGGCAATACGTCCTACGCCGCTGCGACCACGCTGGCGGCCTTTTTTCTGGGAATGGCAACAGGCGGTTGGTTCTGGGGACAGCGCGCCGGCCGGCTCAAGAACCCCTTATTGACCTACGGTCTGCTGGAGCTGGCCGTTGCCGTTAGCGTCGCCGGTTATTTTCTGATGCTCGATGGCTATCACCAACTCTATCCGCTGCTGTTCGAGCGGTTCGGCGCCGACCGCTGGGCTTTTGTCGCGGTCAAATTCGGTTTGGCCATGCTGGTACTGGCCCCGCCCGCCTTTTTCCTCGGCGGAACCCTGCCGGTGATCAGCCACTATCTGGTCCGCGACCGTTCCGGCGTCGGCCGGAGCGTATCGCTTCTGTATGCGGTGAACACGTTCGGCGCCGCCCTCGGGGCGCTGCTCGCCGGCTTCTACCTGCCGCTATGGCTCGGCTTCGACCAGACCTATCGGATGGCCATGGCGCTGTCGGCGGCGATCGGCGTAACGGCGATCCTGCTGGCGCGGAGGCAGTCGGCGGCACCGCTGGCGCTCGATCCGGCCCGGAACAGATCCGCCGAGGAAACGCCCGCGGAATCGGTTTTGCCGCTGCCCTTGCTGCGCGGACTGGCGCTGCTCTCCGGGGTGGTGACGCTGGCGCTGCAGGTGCTGTGGACCCGCATGTTCGCACAGGTGCTGCAGAATTCGGTCTACACCTTCGCTGTCATTCTGGTGATATTCCTGCTCTGCCTCGCCTTCGGCGCGGCGCTGGCCAATCGACTGATGCGCATCCGCAGCCACCCGGTGACGACCCTGTTCGCTCTGCTGACGGCCGGCGCCCTGCTGGTATCGGTGTCGCCGTTCGTCTTCGACCTGTGGACCGACGGCCTGCATTATATCGGCGGGCAGAGCGGCTGGAACAGTTATATGCTAAGCGTGTTCGCCACTGCCCTGGTGGTAATGGGACCGCCGCTGCTCGTGCTGGGAACGATCTTTCCATACCTGCTCAAACTGGCCGAGCCAAACGTCGACAGCGTCGGCCGCATGGTGGGACAGCTCAGCGCTTTGAACACCGTCGGGGCGATCGTCGGCTCGCTGACTGCAGGCTTTCTCATTCTCGACTGGCTGGGACTGTGGAGCGGCATTCGCCTGATGGGCATCATCTATCTGCTTGCTGCACTCTATGTGACCGTGTGCGTGCGCAGCGACAACCCGAAGCGGCTGGCGATCCCGATGGTCGGCATCGTCCTGCTGGTGTCGCTGCTGGACACCACCCGGCTGCCGCTGGTCCGGGTCGATCCGGTCAATGAGGAGGAAGCCCTGCTCGAAGTCTGGGAAGGCAGCGCTGCGACGGTTGCCGTGGTGCGCCGCCGCGACGCCTTGAAAATCAAGGTGAACAACTATTACACACTGGGTGGTTCCGGATCACGTGACCTGGAGGCCCTGCAAGGGTATCTGCCGATCATTCTGCACCCCCGCCCGCGCTCGGTTTATATGCTGGGTTTGGGCACCGGGATCACCGCCGGCGCCGCACTGCATCTGCCGATCGAGCGCCTGGTGGTAACGGAACTGCTGCCCGAGGTGCTGGAGGCATCGGACAAATACTTCGGCCGCTACAACAACAACCTATTTTATGACCGTCGAACCGAGGTGATCCCAGAGGACGGCCGCAACTATCTCGCAGGTGCCCGCGAGCAGTTCGATGTCGTCGTCGCCGATCTCTTCGTGCCCTGGAAAGCTGGCACCGGCAGCCTCTATTCGGTGGAACATTACCGCACGGTTTATAACCACCTACGGGACGGCGGGCTGTTCATGCAGTGGCTTCCGGCCTATCAGATCTCCAAATCGGAGTTCGCCATGATCGCCCGCTCCATGCTCGAGGTGTTCCCCCAAGTGACGCTATGGCGCGGCGACTTCTCGACGCGCAAACCCATTATCGGCCTGTTGGGGCAGGCCCGGCGTGCCCCACTGCCGCCTGATGCGCTGATGTTCTCGGTGGAAGCGGCTTCGGAGAAAGATCAGCGGGTACCCATGCTGGCCCACTACGTCGGCAATCTGGACCGGCTGCGCGACCGTTTTGCCGCCTACCCGCTGAACCGGGATGACCTCCCCGTGGTCGAATACGGCGCGCCGATTACCCAGCGCCAGCAGAAAACCAAACAGACTGCCTGGCTGACCGGTGAACGGCTGATCGATCTGATGGCCGATCTTCAGAGTGGTGCCCCGCCCGCCGACGATCCGTTCCTGCAGCAGCTGCCGGCCCGACTTCGGCAACTGCCGGAGGCGGGCCTGCTGCTGCACCGGTCGCAGGTGCTGAAAAAGCAAGGGCGGCTGACGGCGGCGAAAGAGGCGTATGCACGGTATGAGGCGGTGCTTGATGCCGTCGCAGCAGCACGGCCAGGAGGTGAATGAACGATTTCTTTCGGTCCGATCAAAACCGGGGCATGCTCTGACTTCACCCCCCGTAGTAATATTGATGTTGAGCAATGAGAATTGCGCCGACTTCCGCTTTGTAAACGATACGATGTTCAACAAAAACGGGGACAGGTCGTGTAATGCCACATTCAACATCAACACCAGTTCCGCACAGATGACCCCGAACGGACCGGGTTATGCTGCCATCCGCGATGCTCTGACCCTGGCGCTGTATCTCGCCAATCGAGAGAGAGGAAAAAGGGGACGCTTCCCATTTATTCGGTGAAAAAATGATCGAGAGGATATTGCAGTATCGCCCACGAGACGTGCCCGGAAATAACAAAGGGTAGCGTCCCCTTTTTCGGTTCTCGAATGCGATGTATAAAATTCGGAATTTGATTGCTCCAAAATAAAACGTTTCATCTTTCACCTGCCGGGTGAGTCTGAAGAAACGTATATTTTACCCGATTTCACTTGCTATTTCAGCATGTTAGGCGTATCTTGGCGGGGCTGGAAGTCACGACTTCAGGTTATTTGAATCTTGTCAGCTTGAAATAGGTATTGTGTCCCCAGAAAATCCCAGGTTAGCCTATAATGTTGTTCCGCATATTTTCTCCGAGGATAGTGGCGAGGATTTGAACAATGCATGTTGCTGATGATGAAGAACGCCGTAAGGTATTACTCGAAAAAAACAAAGGTCGTGTTTGTCCCACCCCTTTTTTACGGTTTGATGTTTGGCGAGATGGACGTGTCGCAGTCTGCTGCACCGATTGGATGCAAGGTGATGTGATTATTGGCAATGTGTTTGAACAGGGTTGGAACGAAATTTGGAACTCCGAGACGGCCAAACGGATCAGGAAGTCGGTTACGGACGGCTCATTCTCGCATTGTACAGAGAAATGCCCATGGCTGGCTGATGCGCGTTTGCCTCTCCGAGAGGGCCTCTCAGAGGAGGAAAGAGCTATTGCCGATAATCCTGAGGCAGATTTGAAACATCCACCAGAGTTTATAAAACTTGTCAATGATGATTCCTGCAATCTGAGCTGTCCATCCTGCCGTCATGAAGTATTTGTGGAGAACAATAGCAACTCCGAGGAGATCTTCGAGGCCAATATGCAGGTAGTTTATCCCATGCTGAAAAACGCCAAGGTGCTTGATATTCTTGGCAACGGCGAAGCCTTAGCCAGCAAGGCTACCATGAAGCTTTTAAACACTCTGGACGCCCGAACGCATCGAAACCTCACAATCGACCTGCTTACCAATGCCACTCATTTTAATGCGAATGCCTGGGAACGTCTAAAAAACGTCCATCCTTTAAATTTACGCCTGAATATATCGGCGGATGGCGCGACAAAGGAAACCTACGAAAAGCTGAGACGGGGCGGCAAGTGGGAGGCTTTCAATGCTAACTTGGAGTTCATTGGAAACTTACGCCGGGAAAACAAGATTTCACTGCTTACCATAAACTTCACTGTTCAAGCCGACAATTACCGGGAGTTACCGCTCATCGGAGATTTTGCGCGTCGTTACAACGCGGATCGCGTACTCCTGTTCCGTTTAATGCGATGGCCCCATATGAGCGATGAATATTTCGCGCATGTGGATATATTCAGCTCCAGCCATCCTCTGCATCAAGATTTTCTCACCACTGTGAAAGGATTTTCCGATCCTATGGTCGAGATTGGCCCATTATCGATGTTCGTGTGAGGGATGTCTCAAGCACAATCGCCACAGGGAAAAGCGTAATTAATGAAAAACGCTCGCCGCCTGCTGGACATCATGGCCCGCTTGCGTGATCCGGAAATCGGTTGCCCCTGGAATGTGCAACAGGATTTCGTCAGCCTCGTTCCCTGCACCCTGGAAGATGATTACTGTTGGCCCTCTGTCCATCCTTGGCTTACCGTATGCCAACGCCAACCAACTAAAACGGCAAAATCAATCCAATTCTTTTAATTCCTCACGAATAACTTCAATACGAATATCACACCCCGGCCCCCGGCCGCTTAATCGCAACATCCACAAGAAATAGGGGCACCTCTTGTAATCTACCATATTAGGCAACCCTGGGCGTCTTTTCGAGTACCCGGTCGATTTTCTTCAACATCTGACTGGTGCGCTCCAGCGAGGCGGCATCGGGCAATTGAACGCTGGCGATGACGTAGCCGTGATCTTCGACCGGCAAAACCCCGGTGGGCAGACTGCCGAACTGCCACCCGGTCAGTCCGCCGATGACAACGAACAGGATCATCATCAGCGCGGCGCGCCGCGCGATCGGTCAATCTTTCCGGAAAGTATCGGCAGCTCTGCTGCCCGACGGATTGGAGTCGGCAGCGGGCGTGCGTGGAAGTCGACGATCAGTTGTTCGACGAGAGAATCCATACCGACATCCCATCTCTCTACGAAAGATAAAAAATCAACCACTATGGACTGAAAGTCCATAGTATGAATGCGGACTGAAAGTCCTTGTCCGCAGACTGAACTGCGGACTAAAGAACAATGTGTCGCTCTGCGACGACTATTTTGAATAAAAACTAAAGTCTTGGACTGAAAGTCCATAGTTTGAACTAGCGACCAGCAATAAACCCATTGTTACCCCTTGCAGAAATCCAAAATACATCGGATATAACGTCTGCAGGAACCGACTCAACCCTTCGTTTGCCCCCCCACGGAGCGGATCAGGCTGCTTGCCTGACACTGCCTTTTTCAGCCGCCGCTCTCTGCCGTTCAGCCGGGTTGCATGACCGGTGAGCGCTCGGGGAGAAGAAACCCGTTGTCCTTAGCTTCAGCAATCACTTTCGGGCTGAAGATGGCCTGTCTGTCGCGGTAGGCGATATCGTTCGCCGCAATTGCATTGACGACCCATGGAAAGAGCCGATGTTCAAGGTCGAGCACCCGCGCGGCGAGCGTCTCTTCGCCGTCCGACGGCATGATTCGACAGCGGGCCTGGGCGATGATGGGGCCGCTATCGACGCCCCAATCGACATAGTGCACCGTGCACCCATGCTTGGCCTCTGCTGAGACTCCGGCCTGGTGAAAGGCTTGCAACGCTCTTTTATGGGTGTCCAACCCCTTGAAACGGGGCAGAAGAGAAGGGTGAATATTGACGATCTTTCCTTCGAAACGCTCGACAAAATCGCTTTCCAGGATTTGCATGTAGCCGGCGAGAACGATCAGGCTGGGCGCTACGGCTTCGATATGGCTGTATATTTGCTGTTTCTGCTGGACCAGCGACCCGGCGGTCTTCCTGTCGAAAGCAATTGCCTCAATTCCGGCTTCGCGAGCATATTTCAGACCGGGCGCGTCAACGTTGTTGCTCAACACCCCGATAATGGAATAGTCTTCTGCCTGCCGGATCAAACTTTGACAATTGGAGCCGCGCCCCGAGATCAGTACGACGACGGTGAAATTTCGGGCTGGCTGCATCAGTAGCCCAACTCGGCCTTTCTCTCTTCCGCCCCGGGATACGGCTCCTGCTGCTCATTGATGACAGGCAGATCCGGCGCCCGCTCGGCGTTGACCTCGATCCATCTCTCTTTCTCTTCCGGCAGATCCATCTCTTCGTAGATCGCCTGCACCGGGCAGAGAGGAATGCAGGCGCCGCAGTCGATGCACACATCCGGGTCGATATAGAGCATTTCATCGTCGCCGTGAAAACAGTCGACGGGGCAGACGGTCACGCAATCGGTAAAGCGGCATCTCTGGCAGTTGTCGGTTACTACGGTGGTCATTTCAGTGGTTCTCGACAAAAGGCTGATTTTTGATTCAGGATAAGGCTTCGGGCTCTATTTATCAATATTCGTACAGGCCATATTTCATCGATTCTTCTTCCCAGCGTCTTTCATCGCGAACGAGCCTGCGATCCAAGTCTTCACAATCCGCCTGTGCATCATCCACCCACTGGCGCAGACCGGCTCCGCCATCGATGACATCGATGGCCAGTCGGTCGGTGACATATTCGTAGGGAAACTCGCGCCAGATTTGGTAGTCCGGATAGAGGCGGCGCAAGGTTTTCAGGAACAACGCAATGATCCGGTACGGTCTGAATGCTTGGGGCTCGTAGTCCGAATAATCGGTATGGAGCTGAATTCCTTCGCACAGCTTTCCGGCATGCTTGTGAAAAGTCGGCTCAAACCAGCAGCGTCGTATACGGCAGCCGTTCAGCCAGTGCGGCGCGGCCTCTTCCATATGTTCGAGGATCGTTCTGACGTCGATATCGGGCGCGCCAGCCATTTCCAGCGGGCGGGTGGTGCCGCGCCCTTCCGACAGGGTGGTACCTTCCAGCAGAACGGTCCCGGCATAGGCCCGGGCGGCATTGAGCGTCGCGATGTTGGGGCTGGGGTTGACCCAGCACCACTCATTGAGCGGCCAGCCGAATCCCGGCCCCTGTGTCGGATCGTAGCCCTGCATTGCGACGACCTTCAGGTCGACATTCAGCTTTTTATGCGCAACAAACCAGCGCGCGGCCTCACCGAGCGTAAGCCCGTGGCGCATCGGCACGGGCCCCGCTCCGACGAAGCTTTCATGGCCCGGCTGCAGAATCGCTCCTTCGATCGGCCGGCCCGCCGGATTGGGCCGGTCGAGCACCCAGAGACTCTTGCCCGCCGCGGCGCACTCCTCCAACAGATAAAACAGGGTGGTGAGAAAGGTGTAGATGCGGCAGCCGACATCCTGAATGTCCACCAGCAACAGGTCAAAGGTGTCCAGCATCCGTTGCGTGGGCCGTCGCGTTTCCCCGTAAAGACTGAATACCGGAATGCCGTATACCGAATCGATCGCATGGTCCGTTTCCACCATGTTGTCCTGTTTATCCCCGCGCATGCCATGCTGCGGACCGAATGCGGCAGACAGACTGATGCCGCCGAGCATCAGCGCATCCAGACTGTGGATGAAGGTTTCGGTCATCGAGGCGGGATGGGCAAGGAGTGCGACGCGGCGTTTTTTCAGCTGTTTTTTCAGTGCCTGATCATCAAGCAGGCAGTCGATTCCAGTTTTCATAAACAGACGATCCTATCGGGTTAGGTGGTTAAAGAATAGGATCTATGACTCCTGGAATCAATCGGTTTTTCGGTTGATTTCACCGCTCTCTGCCTTGGTCAGGCGCTCGAGCCAGACCATATCAATTATATTTCGTGTATATTTCGTGACGAATTCCATCCGACAATGTTGTAAAATTCCCCCTCGACCTTGTTCACGCATTATGATTTGGGAGACACTGATGAGACGTTGGCAATGCTCCGTTTGCGGATTTATTTATGACGAAGCCGATGGTTTGCCTGAAGAAGGAATCGAGCCGGGAACCGGCTGGGAGGAGATTCCCGAAGATTGGGTATGCCCTGTCTGCGGCGCTTCCAAGGATGAATTCGAAATGCAGCTGTTGCCAGAATAGCGCATGCAGCCAGTCATCATTATAGGAACCGGAATTGCGGGATATTCTGTGGCCCGCGAGTTCCGAAAACTGGACAAGGAGACGCCGCTGATCATACTGACCGAAGATGATGGCTGCTCTTATTACAAACCGGTCTTGTCCAATGCACTGACCAGCAAGAAGACCCCTGACACCATTCCGCTGGCCGATGCGCAGCAGATGTCGGTTCAATTGAACGCCGACATTCGCCCTTTTACGCCGGTCGCCGGCTGCAACCCGGATGACCGGACGATCGTCGTTGGCAATGAAACGATCGCCTACCAACACCTTGTCTTCGCCGTCGGCGCCGATCCGATCCATGTGCCGATCGGCGGCGATGCCGCGGACCGGATTTTCTCCGTCAATAATCTGACCGATTACCGCCGGTTTCGAACAACGATTGAACAAGCTCGAACCATCGCTGTCATGGGCGCAGGACTGATCGGATGCGAGTTTGCCAATGACCTGCCTGCAGCCGGTATACGAGTGCACGTTATCGACCCAGCACCATTCCCGCTCAACCGTTTTTTGCCGGAACGGGCGGCGCGTGCTCTGCAGAGGAGACTGTCGGAGATCGGCGTCGAATGGCATCTCGAATGCGTCGTGAAATCGGTCGACCATGACGATGATCGACTCCGGATCAGCCTGTCCGATGAGCGAGCGATCGAAGCCGATGCCGTGCTTTCTGCAATCGGACTCCGGCCGCGCGCTCAATTGGCCGCCGATTGCGGGCTCGGGGTCAACCGCGGCATCGTGGTCAACCCCTATTTACAAACAAGCGATCCGAACATCTACGCCCTGGGCGACTGCGCGGAAGTCGAAGGCTTGGTGCTCCCTTTTGTCATGCCCATCATGCATGCCGCCCGGGCATTGGCCAAGACGTTGGCCGGTGAGCCCACGAAAGTCACTTATCCGGCAATGCCGGTCGTCGTCAAGACCACCCATTACCCGGTGGTCGTGGCACCGCCAAAGCCCGGGATCGAAGGCGACTGGGAGATCCACGAAAAAGACGACGGCATCGAGGCACTGTTTTACGATCGCGAAAAAACGCTGCAGGGATTTGCCTTGACCGGCAGTGCGGTTTCGCAAAAGAATGCTCTTGCCAAAGCGCTGCCGCCGGTACTCGTTCCATAGCCCTTCCGTTGCTCCAAAAGGCAGCTAGGAGGCTGTCCGAGAA
>DEII01000178.1:41214-47279 GCA_002352385.1 Methylococcaceae bacterium UBA2778
CTCAATCAGTCTCGCCCTCGCTACGATCGCTATTCTCGGACAGCCTCCTAGATATTCTGTGGATCGAACGGCAATGCCGGTTGAAGGCACGACGTCTAATTCACTCTGACAACACTCATCATTCCGGCTTCGGCATGCTCGAGAATATGACAATGGTTGGCCCAGAGTCCTTTGTCCAGCGGAACCAGGCCGATATCGACCGACTCTTCCGGCCCGATCAGAACAGTGTCTCTCCAGAAACGCTCATCCACCGGTTTTCCATCGCGGGCGATGAGCCGAAAAAACTGGCCGTGCAGGTGCATTGGATGCAACCGGTGTGACTCGTTGGTCAACCGCAGCCGGTGGAAACGGCCCGATTCCAATTCGGTCTCGGTGCCCTCGGGCCATGCCCTGCCGTTGATTCGCCAGGAGATGCCGTAGGGCCCGCCGCGCACCGCATCGAACAGATACTCATGCGAGACGGGTGCATCGGCGGCCCTTCCCCAATCCGGAAAATGGGCCGCTTGCGGTGGCTTGAAGCGAGGCGTTTCGACCGCCGGTCCGGGCTCCACCAGCAAAGCAGCCAGAGTAAACCGGTTGCGTGTATACGTATCGACAATCGGCAGCACCGCGCCTTGCGCAGTGTCGGGAATAATCAGATCCAGGTCGATGCGGTTGCCCGGAGCCAAATTGAAACGCTGCAGAGGAAACGGTGCAGCGGTCAGCATTCCGTCGACCGCGATCACCTGCGGCGACAAACCGGGAAACAGCGGCGCGAACACCCGTCCGTTGGCGACGTTGACTATTCGGATCCGAACCCTTTCGCCTGCCCGCACGGACAATGATGGCTGCAGCCGTCCGTTGACCGTCGGTACGTTGCCCCAGCGGCCGTCGTGCGCCAGATCGTGCCGGGTCACGAACCGATCACGGATCGCTCCATCGGGTCCGAGAAGCCAGTCATCCAGCACCAGCACCAGATCCCGGGAATAACGGGGCTCACCCGGATCTTCCACGATCAGGACGCCATGCAATCCCCGTTCGACCTGTTCTGCGGTATTCACGTGCGGATGGAACCAGAATGTACCGGTATCTTTCGGAGTGAACTGGTAGATAAAGCTCTCCCCGCTCTGGACCGGCGGCTGCGTAACGCCCGGAACCCCGTCCATGGCGTTGGGGACCCTGACGCCGTGCCAGTGAATCGTGGTCGGCTGCTGCAACCGGTTGGTCAACCGAACCTTCAGCGTCTCGCCCAGCGTGATGCGAAAAACCGGACCGGGTATCTGTTGGTTGTAGGCCCACACATCGGTCCGGTACGGCGGAACGATTCCCCAGACTGCCGGCGCAGCCACCATCTCAAACTCCCGAACCCCGCCCTGCGGAGCAGAGTTCTGCGGAAAAGCGCCTTCGAACTCTTTGGTCAGGGTCGCAATGACATCGGAGTCATCCCTCACCGCCTGACTTTGCGCCATGGCCCAGGGGCCAAGAACAGTTCCTGCCAGAATCAGACAAGCCAGCAGCAAAAGAAACCTACGAACAATCATTAATCATTCCCCTGAAATCAGTCACTTTTAATCGAGCTTCGTTTCGAAGCATTCGGAAACCGACTTTGGCTTCCTTGACGAAGCGTCCAAAAGATTTTCGAACCGCCCGACACTACGGCAAAAACTCGAGCCAGTCCACCCGCGAACCGCCGACCGCGAGTATTGTGCCGGCAGGCCAGACTTGTCATAATACGCTCTCCGACCCATTTGCTAAAGGAGATCCCCAATGCCGACAAAAGACGAAATTCAACAGGAAGTGGAAAAAATTGCCAAAGAAGGCAAAGAGGTAACCGAAAAACTGACAAGCTTCGTCGAAGAAAATTACCGCAAGATGCTCGAAGAGACAGAGGAAGCAGCGGATGCGGTAAAAAAGACGACGCGCGAAATGCTCGAAGCGGTGGAAGAAGGCCTCAAAGAGGCTGGCAGCAAAAGCGAAGAACTGTTCGAGGAAACGGTCGTAACGATGACCCGTGTCGCCGCCGAATTCAGCCAGCAGGCCGTTGCGACAGCACATGAATATGCGGACAAGGCCAAAGAATCATTCAATGAAGCATTGGAAGCTGCTGAAGACAGCATCGATAACGCCCAGGATGCAGCCAAAGAGGCGATGGACAAAGCTTACGCTGACTGGCAAAAAGCGACTGATGAACAACTCGCGCGCATGAAAGAAGTTACAGAGGATATCAGAGAGTATACAGCTGAAAAAAGCTACAGACTCAGCGCCATGACTCGACAAACGGTCAGAGAACAGATGAATCGGCTGCAGGAGGAAGCACAGTCGCTCGAGGAAAGCGTCACCGATTACAGCAAAAAACTATTGGAAGATTCCCGTCAGGCGGTTGCCGATTGGCTCAGTGACATGGCGAACAGACTCAAGTCGGGATAGAATTCCCAGCGCTTTATGGCGGAACCGCTTCGCGTTCCGCCCTACGCCCTACGCTTCTGCCTTTTCAGGGAACTTTTTCATCGATAACGATCTGCACCGGTTCTGTCCCGCCGACGGCTACCGACGGGACAATCCCCTGCAGGTCGCCCGATCGAGGCATCGCCTGTCCGGATTCCGAAATCCGGGCGATCACCTGAACGTCCGGAAAGTTGGACAATTTCATTGCGGGCGTCATGGCCATCGCGTCGGTCAACGTCACCTCCAGCGGCAGATCCTTGACCTGCTTGCGGACGATGGCCAACGGCATGGGTGGTCCATCGACAGCCCGTGCATAAACAAAGACTGTGGCGGTCGGCGCCACTTGATCGGCCCATTGCGGCGCCAACTGAACCTTCACCGAAATCGCATGGTCGGGATCGCCGCTCGGCTGCCTGCCGTTCGTTTTTTGCGCCGTTGCATCGCTTTCGCCGGCAACACCAAGACGCTGCTCGGTCTGATCGATCAACGCCGCCAGCTGGCTGCCAGCAGCCGAATCCTTTTCTACGATCGGCCGAAGCCGTCGCCAGTAATCCAGCGCCGTCTTGTCATCACCGCGCTGGCTCGCCGCCATTCCAGCCAGCCAAAGCGCCATCGGCTCATTGCTGCTCAGCGCCAACGCCTTCTTGATCAATTCGTCCGGCCGGCCGGCAAAACGGCCACCGTTCGACAGCGCCAGCGCTTCTGCGGAAAGCAGCAGAACTCCCGGATTGTCGCCGACCAGAGCATGCACCCTGTCGAAGGCATCAGCGGCTTCCCGATAACGCTTCATCACCATGTAAGAGCGCCCCAACATCAACCAGCCTTCGGCGTCGTCCGGTTGCTGTTCGAGACGGGCGGCCAACCGGCCGACCATCTCTTGAACCGATGGAGGCTCGGCGGAGGATTTCCCGGAAAGAGAGCCATCGGCCGAGGCAATGCCCGATACAGTCAGCGCGTCCCGGCTGCCCAAATGGAAATAGAGCGCGCCGGCCAGCATCGGTACCGCAATGATCAACGCCGCTGCAGTCCATCGGCTCACGGATGGAGCGCGTTTGTCACCGGTGGATTGCGGACCGCCGGCCAGATCATTGTACAGCGCTTCCTCGATTTCCGCCCGCCGCTGTTTGTATTCGGACCCGGTAAGCGACCCACTGGCTGCTTTGGCTTCGAGAGCAGCGAGTCGTTCCCGGGCGATGTCGATATTCTGTTCTCGACGCTCGGCCACATCCGCTTCCGAGCGTCTGAACAGGACAGGAACGACCAGCAGGAGAGCCACGCAGACGAGAGCGGCCGCGATAATCCAGAAAGCGATCATGACAAACCGGTCGGCAGCGGATCGCACAGCGACCGAACAGAGGGTGCAGGGATTACCAAACCGGATCTCATCGTGTGATCAATCGTCTTTGTTCGACTGCAGCAGTTCACGCACCTGCGCCTGCTCCGATTCGCTGAGTGAGGGCGACGTGTTTCGGGACCGTTTGCGGATGACGATGATCATCACGATCAAACCACCGGCCAAAAATAGAAAAGGGCCGACCCAAAGCAGTGCCGTGATCGCCTTGAACGGCGGACGATAAAGAACGAAATCGCCATAGCGCGCCACCATGAAATCGATAATGGCCTGGTCCGAGTCGCCCCGCTCGATCATTTCCAGAATCTGCCGGCGCAGATCCTTCGCAAGATCGGCATTGGAATCGGCAATGTTCTGGTTCTGGCATACAAGACAGCGCAGCTCGCGGATGAGCGATCGGTAGCGCTGTTCCTGTTCCGGCGTCGCAAATGCCACCGACTCGACCTTGGCCTGTACGATTGCCGAGGTCGCCAACAGAAGCAGTATGGCCATCATCGTCGCCATTTTCATGCCGGCTCCTCCTCCTGCAGCCGGCGAATCAGCGGCCTCAGTGTCCGTTCCACATCCTCCATCGAGACAGGGCCGATGTGCTTGTAGCGGATGGTTCCACGCTTGTCGATCACGAACGTTTCCGGCACGCCGTAGACGCCCCAGTCGATGCCGACGCGGCCATCCGCGTCCACCAGGCTGACGGCATACGGATTGCCCAACTGCTGGAGCCATAAAAGTGCATCCGGCGTCTGATCTTTGTAATTCAATCCGACCAGGAGCACATGGTCCGACTGTGCCCAGCGGTTCAGCACCGGGTGCTCGACCCGGCACGAGGCGCACCACGAGGCCCACACATTGAGCACCCAGACCTTGCCTTTGAAATCGTCCGGCGTGACCGATCGGTCCAGTGCATGCAGGCGCGGCAGCTCGAACCCGGGAGCGGGTTTGCCCACCAGCGGCGACGGCACCGTGCGAGGATCGAGCTTCAGCCCGATGCCGAGAAAAATCAGCAGTGCGATGAATAAAACCAGCGGTACCAGATAACGCAGCATCAGACCGCCTCGACCGCTACGGAAGCCCGACCGGCCGACGCCTCCCGTTCGTGCGCCTTCGCCCGGCGATAACGGCGGTCGCTCGCAGCCAGCAGCCCCCCCAGGGCCATCAGCACGGGACCCATCCAGATCCAGCGAATGAAAGGCTTGTGATAGATCCGAACGCTCCATGCGCCCTCCTCGCCCAATGGTTCTCCAAGGGCAACGAACAGATCGCGAAACAGGCCCGCATCGATGGCGGCTTCTGTCATCGGCATGCGCTGGACCCGATAGATTCTTTTCTGCGGCCGCAACAGAACCGCCGTTTCACCCTCATGCGTCACCGTGACTGCACCTTCATCGGCGATGAAATTGGGGCCGGCAAGACGGCGCACCCCCTCGAAACGGAACGTATAACCGCCCAGGGTGATATCCTCCCCCGGCGCCAGGCGAACATCTTTTTCGGTGCTGTAGGTAGCCGTCAAAGTAATGCCGGTAATAAACACGGCGACACCGAAATGCGCCAGAGTCATGCCGTAAAAGCTGCGCGGCACTAAGAGAAAGCGGCGCAGCCGCCCGCTGCTCCCCCGAGCGACCTGCTCGTTCAACCCCTGCAGGGTCGACAGTGCGGTCCATACGGCCAGCACCAGGCCGATCGCCGCCTGCCAGGAAAACCAGGGCATCACAAACAGAGGGATCGCAATCCCGATGACCAGGCTCAGCAGGAAGGCGCCACGCAGCAAACGGGTCAGTCGGGCCGGGTTGTCCTTCTTCCAGCGCATCATCGCACCGACTCCAAGCAACAGCGCCAAAGGCGCTGTCAGCGGAATGAAAACGGTGTTGAAATAAGGGGGGCCAACCGATATCTTGCCCAGCCCCAAGGCGTCGATCAACAGCGGATAAAGAGTTCCCAGCAAGATGCTGGCCGCAGCCGCCACCAGCAGCACATTGTTCAACAACAGGGCGGTTTCACGGGAGACGATATCGAATCCGCCGGTACTGCGGATTCCGGGCGCCCGGATCGCATACAGCAGCAAGGAGCCGCCGACCACCACCGCCAGGAAAATCAGGATGAACAGACCGCGCGCCGGATCGGAGGCGAACGCGTGCACCGAGGTCAGCACCCCGGAGCGCACCAGGAACGTGCCAAGGAGGCTCAATGAAAAGGCGAAAATCGCAAGCAGGACCGTCCACGCCTTGAATGCGCCCCGTTTTTCCGTGACCGCCAATGAATGAATCAGCGCCGTGCCGACCAGCCACGGCATGAA